>JAPPAB010000012.1 GCA_026705765.1 Gemmatimonadota bacterium | reverse complement strand
TCGTAGGAGTCAGTGGTGGACCAACGTTATCTGTTGTTGTAGGTGCTGATACTGTCGAGGCAAGGTATCAACCTGCTGATCACAATTCCTTAGTCAACTACTCTGACACTCATAAATTCGCATTTCAAGTATCAGAAGGTCTTAGTGATAGCTCAGGCATCTCTATCATTGCCAACTCATTATCCTTGCCAGTAGGCGAGTCTGAGTATATTCAGGATCGCGGTGAAAATAATGCTGTCTTGACTCATACAGCTATAGCTACTGATTCATCACGTAAAGTTGACGGCATTCGACCTTTTGTTGCAACTGCCGAATTGACTTCTACTCCCCCTGATACGGACGGCTACGCTATCGGAGACTCGGTAGAAGTTACTATCAGATTTAGTGAGCCTGTTGACATTACAGGTTCTCCTGAGTACATCTTAGCGTTGCGAGATCGAGTTGCTGCACTTGCAAGCTATGTTGAGTCTTCTGATACAGAAGCAGTTTTCAGATATACAATTCAAGAAGGTGATTTTTCAATTGACGGTATTCAACTACCCGTCGCCGCTTTGGAAGTAGATATTCCTGGCGTTCAACCCAGTTATCGAGGAACAATCAACGACCTTGTAGGCAATCGAATAGACTATCGATCTGGTGAGGCATTTGTTCCTCCAGATTCTGATCACAAAGTCGATGGAGTTCGTCCGATATATACCAGATCTGAGACATCTACAGACGGACTTACAGTCACTATATACTTCAGCGAGGAAATCGACGTCCATCCGATGATTGTCAGTCTCAGCAATCTTTTGGACATCGAGTTAGGTAGAATTATCAAAGCAGTCGCCGGGATTACAGTGAATAACAGGGTGGTAGAGCCCAGTAATGCCAGTATTTCAGGATCCGATATCACACTGACCCTATCGACCGCCATAACCGAGGGAGACACTGCCAAAGTAGATTACAATAATCACTTCGCCCGGAATGCGCCGGGATTCTTCCTCGATACGGCTGGCAACGCGCTCGCCTTTTTTTCCTATCAGGACGTCACGAACAATTCTACGGTTGCCGCTGGTACTGCAATCACAGTAGATCTGGTACTGACACCGACGGTGGGATTCACGGTTACAGAAGGAGTGACCGCGACCTACACAGTGGCCTTAAATACCCAGCCCTCGGCAGATGTCACCGTAACAATTAGCAGTTCTGATTCGGACAAGCTATCGACAAATCTCACAAGTCTCACATTCACTGCTCAGAACTGGAACACAGCGCAGACGGTGACAATGACAGCCGCCCAAGACGATGACAGTATAGATTACTGGGTGCGGCTGACGCACACGGCCAGTGGGGGTGGATATGACTCGGTAGTAGTAGGTATAAATGTAATCATTGACGACGACGACGACTAATCGCGATGGAGGTGGACTGAAGGGTAGGTCTTGAATAAATAGAGAAAGGGCGCGTTTTGACGCGCCCTTTTCTCGTGTTATGCTTTCACACCGTTTAACAAAACTTTCTGTCTCCTATTACTGTCCTAACTCAATCACGCCGCAACCGATGCGTGCGCCAGCATTGCCCGAAGGTTGTGAGACAAAATCATCAGCACCCGCATGGACGATGATTGCTTTTCCAACAATATCTATGTCTGAGCCAGTGTTCATCTCCCACAGATTTGTCGTCAGTTCAATCTTCCCCATGCCTTGATCATCGACAGTCATATTGCCAATATCGCCGAGGTGAAATTCACCTTCTCCCCATTTTCCGTGTGCAACGCCAGTGGGATTCCAATGCCCGCCAGCCGATGTCCCGTCTGGCGCACTGCAATCGCCGGTTGCGTGGATATGGACAGCGTGTTCACCTGCGGACGCATTAGCAAGCGAGACGACGAGCTTGATATTATCGCCGATTTGCGTGAAAATCGCTTTTCCGGACACACTGCTTTCGTTCGTCTCACCGATTGTCGCCAAGGCAGTTTTTGTATCAAAAACCTCAAATTTCCCATCCTTGACGATCAGAACAGCCGGATCGTAAACCGCATCACCATTGGCATCAAACGAGAACGAACCCAAAATCGTATCCAAATTCTCGATTTGAGCCAATGCGTCCCGAATCGCACGCGAATCATAGGACGGGGCATCTGCAATCGCCTTTGCGAAAATGTGAACCGTCGCGTAGGCCGCGGCGGCGTATCGGCCCGGCTCGACACCGTATCTCGCCATATAATCCTCAACAAAGGCGCGATTGGCCGGTACATTACCCGTACTGCTCCAATATGTAAAACTAATTGCCCCCTCGGCTGCCTTCCCGGCGCGTTCTACCTCATCCAGAGTGAGCAAGGGAATCAGTATAGGAATACCGTGTTGTCCCCCATCGATCAGAGCCTGTGCCCGCCCGGCTGGCAAAGCCGAAACAAAAATCGCATCTGGATTCAACGCCACAATCCGGGAAAATTGCTCGGAAAGATCCATAGCGCCGATTTCAAAAGTCTCAGTAGCCAGAACCTCGACCCCATTCTCACTAAAGGCCTGCTTTAGCACCTCGTCGCTGCTCTGCGAAAAAACATCCATGCTTTGATACATCGTAACCACGCGCTCATAGCCCAATTTTTCCCGCGTCAGTTTTACACCCCCCGGAATCAGCGCATCAACAGTAAGGGCGACGCGAAAAACAAAATCGCCAATCGCGCTGAGACCGCGTGCAGCCGAAGTGGGGCTAATCGCCACAACCTCATTTTCCTGTGCAATGGGAAATACCGCACGCACCATGGTAGAAGTATAAACACCGAGAATGGCCGGTACGCCATCTTCATAAATGAGTTTATTATAAGCTGCAGTAGCGCCTTCTATGGTGCTCTGATCATCCTCGACAATAAATCTCAAAGTCGCATCACTCAGTTGTGAGTTCACCTCTTCAAGAGCCATTTCAAAGCCATTGATAAATCCCTGTCCAATCTCGGATAACCGCCCTGTTCGAGACACAACCAGGCCAACTGATATGAGTTTAGACGTACCCGTCACCTGCGCCATCCCACCAATGGGCAACGCAACTGTTGACGTATAGCCTCCATTAATCGGGATACTCGACCAGCGCCCTATCACAGAGCCATCCTGAGACGCGCGCGCCTGATAATATCCCGTTGCCGGACCGGATAGCTCCACCGTAACGCGCCCCATATCATCAGTCATACCCGACCACTGATAATCGGACACCTGCCCGGCAATAGAACGCGCAAACTCGACCATCACACCTGCCATAGGCGCGTCATCTTCCGACACAGTCGCCACCACCGTCGCTTGAGACATACCACTACCCGCTACAGCCATTTTACTCAACGGACGTCCAATCTGCTCATCTACCCCGGAAGACTCCATCCCGCGCTCGCCGCCACAGCCCCACATGAGACCTGTGGCAAGCATTACCATCATCACACTGCGAATCCTGTTCAACATAAGGCCCTCCCTGTGAATGAATAATTTCTCTCAAAAGTTCAGAAACGACACAGAATACGCCCCGAGCGTATGGATGTCAACGCGAATTTAACCAGCTAAAACGCACTAACCATCCGCACATGCACCATACCCTGTCCCAGACTTTCGCCCCGTGGCAACCCATAATCTATTCCAACTGCGCCCATCCGTCCATTTGCCAAAAGACCAATGCCGTAGGACACAGGCCATGAACGCATCTCTGCCCCTTCAATCCGCCCCGCATCGACAAAAGCAAAAAGCCGCGCTTTCGGTCCTATCAACCACCGCCATTCCACATTGACCCACCCCGCATTTGTTCCCCAGAACATCTCTTCCCGATAGCCCCGCAGCGATTGTGCGCCCCCCAGCCAGATGCCAGCAGACTGCGGCACATCCCCCTTTTGTCCCACCCAAAAAACCCGCGCTCGACCCGCAACAACAGACTGCCTGCCCACAGGCAAAAACACCTGTCCATCAACACCCCACTGCACCCGCCGAACCCCATCAGAAACCTCGCCAACCTCTCCCCGGATCTCCGCTTTCCAACCGCCCATAGCATGCCCTCGCCGATCAAATCGAACACCCGACTCGATAGACCACATCCTCTCAGCCTCGAAAAATTCCAACCCCGAGGAATCGGGCAAAACGCGCCTGTGTGCAACACCGCCAAAAAACCGCGCGCCCCCACCCACAGAAACATCTGCGCCACCCCCAAACTTATGCGTCACATACCCCGGGCGCGCAACCATCTCCACCGCACCCCAACCGGAAAGCGGACTATTTAAAACATAGGGTTCGCGATACGACAAGCGCAAATTCGACAACCCCACACCCTGCCGCGACCACAGCGCGTACCCCTCTCGTCCCCCACCGGAAAAATTCAGAACATCGAGCGCGATCTCCCCGGTCAAACCCTGTCCAGACCCCACACCGAGCACCCCTTCAACGCGCGTGTGGCGCGACTCCTCTACACTGATTACAAGTGCCATCTCATCACCGGCAGATACCAGTTCAGGCGTATAAACCCGGTCAATAAACGGCAAAATCTGCAACTGCCTCACAAAAGCATCCACGCGACGCTGGTCATAGACCTCGCCCGCAACAAACGAAATGTGCCGCAACAAAACATCTTCCCGCGTCGTTTCATTGCCCTCAAAACGCACCGTATCGACATGCACCAGAGGACCGGGCGACACCTCCACCTGCACCCATGCCCCATCGCCGTCAAATCGCACATCTGGACGCAACGCGCAAAACGGATAGCCCCGGTCTTCATAAAAACGCAACAAATGATCCAACCGCTGGTTCAAATCGCTCTCAAGCAACACCATACCCTGCGCCAGACCAAATGTCATAAGCACATCAGATCGATCAAAAATCAAATCACCGCGCACATCCACAGACGCGACCCGCGTTCGCACCCCTTCAACAATCGCAAAAGCCACCGCCGCATCGCCCGCGCGCATAGAAAAAGCCACCGCCACATGCCAGAATCCACGCGCCTGATACCCCTTCAAAATGCGGTAAACATCCTTTCGCAACAACGCCGAATCCACCGCAACACCCGCCCGCGTAACCAACCACCCCCGCACATCGCGCGCACTTACAGACCGCGCACCTTCAACCTCCACGCGCTTCACAATCGCACGCACCTCTCCCCCCGCGCTGGACACAATACAAACCATCCAAATCGCAAAAAGCAAATACCGCCACACGCTTATGTGTTTATCCGTATTCATCTGCACCTTTGCACGACGGGCGGCACAGGGGCACCGCCCCTACAAATGATTTTTTATCTGCGTCCATCTGCGTCCATCTGCGGATCAAAACACCGCCCGCATCTCCACGCGCCCGAGATGTATGGTCTGACGAGCAGGTCTTACGCGCCCATCGTACATCACCCGCGCCGATACGTATTTGCCAAAGCGGTAATCCATCCCCAATCGCCACGCCCAGTTCTGCCCCTGGCGATTGCCCCTTGCCAACCCCAAAAATAAGGGTGCTGTATCCGTCGCCCACACCCGCGTCCAATCCAATCGCCCGCGCAATCGCCCGCGACCAGGCAAAGCGTAAATCACCTCCGGCTGAACGCCGATATGCCACGCGCGCAACGCCCGGATACCTTCCCAATCTCGCCCACCCAAAACGCCCAAACGCAAATACCATTTACGCGCAGACCTGAACGCGCAGCGCAGCACACCACTCGCACCATCAATGCGATAGGCAAAAGCACCTGCGCCTTCGCGCGCTCTGTGCCCCAAATCAAATTCCGTCTCCAGTTCAAAGCGATTGACAGGCCTCAATTTTCCCAACGCGCCACCCTGCACAAAAGATTCGGCAGCACCCCCGTAAAACGCCCGATTGACCTGATCGCGCACGCGCGCAGTCAAACGCAGCGATCCCCGTTTGTGATACCGAAACAAATAAAGACGCACCAATCCGTCTCTCCGAGCGCCCAAAATCCCAGCATCCGCATCAAAACCAAACAGATCCCAGGGAGCCGCGTGCTTTGTCCCAATCGCAATCTGCCGCTCTGCACGCAGCGATGCATCCACCGCAACAGCGGACAAAAAGTGCGCATCCCCAATCAAACGCCGAAAATCAATCTCCACGCGCATGCCCAGTGCGCCATCGCGTGCAGGTGCAAACTGCCCGTAATCATAAACCCGCACATAATCGCCATCGACATCGGGCACAAACTCTTCCACATCGCGCAAACCATCGCCATTGGCATCCTCCCAGATATATTCCCCCAGCCCGGGTGCCACCTCGACAAAAATGGGCTGACTGACCCGCGTACTCGAAACGCGATACGTTATCTGATGCGACGAGCCAGGACGATTATGCCCCAACCGCACGCGCCCCAGATGCGTCGTCTGCTGACGTTCGCGCCCAATCTGGATTTCTCCGTGCGTATAAGAACCCGAAAAAATCCAGCCCCTCCAATTTGTCACCTGTGCCCTGTGGGTATGCAACCACCCGCGCAAACTATCCTGCCACACTGTTTCTCGCTGCCTGAACTTCCGATATTTCAACTCCGATATCCACGACCAATTTCGCCCTTCGCCAATGCCCAGGTGCCACACCAACTCCTGTTTGTCAATGCCCTGAGGCAAAACGCGCGGACGTGTGGCATAAAAAAGCGAACTGCTACCCACCCCATCGCCCACCCCATTTTCCAGTGAAAAACGAAACCCCGGCACAACCTCCCCCATCGACACTTCAACCTGCCCCTCGTGCCGGCGCATCCCGCCGCTACCGCGCCCGAGCGACTCATAGCGGTACATCCCCACAGGCGAACGAATCCCCACACTCTTCCGATCTGTCCTCACAACACCCACATGCTGTCCGTATTCCCCGGTAACAGAAAGCGCCTTGCCCAAATCCCAACGCACAGCCACCTCGCCCTCGCGTTGGGCAGTTCGCGCAGTATCGGCTTGCCAACCCCATCGTCCAGCCGCCCGCCCCCTATCCAATCGCTCAAATGCTTCAAAATCGGCCCCAACCTGGCGAAACCGACCCGTGACTTCAAAATCGCGCCCTGCAAACGCACCATCCATGCGAACCCCGCGCCCACTTCCCGAATTCCGATCACTCAGGGCAACCTCCCCAGAAACGCGCGCATTTGACCACGGCGTGTACGTCGCATACACCACCCCCAACTGACGCTGCACCGCAGTAGGTCCGGGCGATAATGCAGAACGATCAGACTCTCGAATCAGCGTTGTCCCTACAGATACCCCTTCAGCAGGGGATACACTGGACTCCATACCCATCAACCGGCTTCTCATACCGGCATCAAGCACCTGATATTCCACTGTAACGCGGCTCTCCACGCCAATCGGTATCTCAGGCATAAACGCCACATGCCCGCGCTCGTAATCAATCGTATAATCTGCCCCATCCCCGCGGTTGAGCAATCGCCCATTGAGATACACGCGCTCAGACTCCGGCACAATTTGCCCCCTCAACCCGCCACCCGACAATGAATAAGGACCCTGAAACCCCTCAACCGTCACCAGCCGCCGCGTTTCCCAACGCCCCCGCGACACCGCCCCAAAAGCCGCAACCTGCCCCTTCTCCCGATGGGCCAACACGCGTGCGCCCTGCAACTGCCTCCGATAGCGCCCAAACACAGTTTCGTCAAACGCCACATCGAGGTCTCCAAGCGTAGCCGATACCTGATCGGCGTCAACCTGAAAAAACACGCGATCCAATTCCTGCAACCGCTTTGACCCACCCTGCTCGCCTATTGGCAAATTGCGATCGGATAGCACGGTCAGTAAATTGACCCCCTCGGCGACCTCGCCTGAAATACGCAACTGCAAAGCCTGATGGACCGCGTGTTGAGATCCCGCGGTCACGGAAATACTCTTATGACCGCCAATCGTCAACTTCTGTTCTTCATCCCTATCTCGCACAACAGGCGGAGAAAACACGCGCACAACCGGCTGATCACCACCTCTCCCCGGTTGAAACCGGCGACGCTGAACCACAGGCGCGGTCACCAGAGGGCGCTGCCTAAAACGCACCACAATCTCCACACCCCGCGCAACATCTCGCAAAAGCGTCAGCAACGCGCGATCGGCATCCACCACATAATCCCGATCCCGAATGAGCAACACCCCATCCACCCAAACCCGTTCGCTCGCCGCCTCAATAGCGCGATCGGAAATCGAAAAAGGCCCGCGGCTTCCATCTGCCTGAAACACCCGCTCCCCATCGAACAGCGTAAACTGCTCTGGCACGGGCACCTGCGCGTATGCCGTCACAACACAGACGAAAAAAAATACAATGCCCCGAGCAATGCGAAGGGTGCTAAAATTCATCTCTCATGTCTCGCATCTAAAAAAAATAGGACATCCCGCCCCCGCGGAACATCCCGGCCTTACACTTCACAGTGAACTGGTCTGAACTGCGACCAGTTGTACACCGTCCCCTACTTCACACTTTTCACTTCACCCTTGAAACTTGCAATTGCAACTTCTGAATGCGCCCATTGCCCGAATCCAGAACGAACAACCTGCCAGCGCGGCCAAGTGCGACACCCCGCGGAAACTGAAACGCCATCGCACCCTTTCCCGGATCGGGACCGCCCAAAGAGCCTGCAACCCCACCAGAATCGAGATCAAACACCACAATGCGATGGTGACCCGTATCCGCCACAATCAGCGTCCGCTCAGGCCCCATACACAGCGCCGAGGGCTGCAACAAAATATCTTCGCCCATTCCCTTTTGAAAATTGCCAAACCTGTCGAACACCGCGATCCGATCATTCTCGCTATCGCAAACATAAACCTTCTCGCGCCCTTCTACTGCAATCCCCAAAGGACGCCGCAAATTGCCAGCCCCATACCCAAAACCGCCAAAACTGCGATCAACGCGACTATACGTATCGATCTGCACCAGTTGATCGGCATCGATATCGCCCACCAAAATCTCATCTGCATCCGACACCGCAATACCACTGAGCGTACCCAGATCCACAGACCCAGCAGCATCCGCACCACCAATCACCGCCAGAAGGCGCAAATTGAGATTAAACACCTGAATGCGGCGATTCCGGCCATCGGCTACATAAATATCCAACCCCTTGCTCGCGGCAATACCACCCGGTTTATTAAATTGCCCATCTTCCCAGCCCGGTCCACCCACCGCCCTCAAAAAAGTGCCCGTTGGGGACAATTTTTGGACGCGGTCATTTCCCGTATCGGCCACAAACACATTGCCCGACGTATCCAGAGTCAATCCCTCGGGATTGAGAAACTGCCCATCGCCACCCCCTACTTCGCCAAAAACAGCCTCAAAGCGAAACGCGACCTGCACCTCTGCCCCAACCGTACCAACCCATACAAATACAATTAAGATGCAAAAAATACGTCTCATAAAATTCATCCCTCTACTGCTCAGCGCGAAACACTTCTGCCCTCTCGCTTATACTTTTCGAGCAAAGTCTTGAGTTCTGCAACAATCTCGGGATATTCTACATAACGGTTAAATCGCTCAATCCGGTCGCGTTCGAGATCAAAAAGCTCGCCTGGATGATCGTGAGGCACATACCCGCGTTCATCCACAAACCAATCCGGTTCTTTATTATCATCCCCATTGGGTGCGTCAATCAACACCCAGCGGCCCTTCCGGATGGCGAACTTTCCCCGAATGCTGTGATGCACAGTCGCCTCCCGGATGGGCGTATCAAAAGACTCATCCAAAAGCGCGGGCAATATATTATAACTATCTTCACCCATATCTTCCGACAAAGACACGCCAGTTATCGCCGCCACCGTAGCCATAAAATCGGACATACAAATCACCTCATCGCAAACCCTGTCTCCCTCAATCTGACCGGGCCACCTGGCAACAAACGGAACCCGGTGTCCACCTTCCCACACATCGCGTTTCAACCCCCGCAAGCCATCCATACTGTAATGGCCGTATTCCTGGATCCGTCTATACGCGAAATTTTCTGGCCCATTATCGCTGGTAAAAATAATCAGCGTATTCTCCGCAATCCCCTTTCGATCAAGCGCCGCCATCACCTCGCCCACAGTCCAATCCACTTCACACACAAAATCTCCGTACTCACCCGCCTCGCTCATACCCTTAAACGCATCTACTGGAACAATCGGCGTATGCGGCGCAGTCAGCGGAAAATACAAAAAAAACGGTTGCTCATCCGATGCCTCAATATATTGAACTGCGCGATGGGTCAACTCGGGCATCACCGCTTCGAGAGACCATCCCGGCGCCATAGGTCCGGGCGATCCAAACATCTCCTCGGGCTTCTCCTCAACTGGCGCATCCACCAACCGATCGTTTTCAAACCAGGTATAAGGCGGAAAATTGGGCACATCATCACCAAAATAATAATCAAATCCACATTCTACAGGACCGCCAGTGACCGGCTTACCAAAATCGATATTCTTGCCCAATTCATACCGATGATCTCTACCCAACACCCCGTATTCCGCACCCTCATAGGCCGCCCGCCCATCCTTTGTCTCCCAGTGCCATCCCAAATGCCACTTTCCAATACAGGCCGTGCGATACCCCTGACCTCGCAACAATGTCGCCACAGTCTTTCGCCCCGGATCAATCAAAGGCGGATCCCAGGGCCACAACACACCGCCTTGCAACCGGGTGCGCCACGAATACCGCCCCGTAAGAATCGCATAGCGCGACGGCGTACAGACACTGGACGGCGCATGGGCATCGGTAAAACGAACCCCCTGCGACGCCAACCGGTCCAGATTGGGCGTTGGAATTTTAGACTCTGGATTCTGGCACGTCATATCTCCATAGCCCATATCATCAGCCAGAATAAAAATGATGTTCGGATTGGACCGCGTCATCTGTTCACCTCAAATCTTCAAATTCGCCTGAATACTCGCCACTGCCCGCTCGACATCTTCTCGATGCCCAAACGAACTCAAACGAAAATAACCTTCGCCCGCAGGACCAAAACCCGAACCCGGCGTACCCACGACATGGGCTTCTGACAACAACTTGTCAAAAAAGTCCCACGACGACATACTATTCGGAGTCTTAAGCCACAAATAAGGCGCGTGGACACCGCCAAAAACCGTCAGCCCAATACCTCTCAGCCCCGCCCGAATAATGCGCGCATTCTCCATATAATACGCAATCATCTCCTGGCACTCTCGCTCGCCTTCTTCTGTAAACACCGACAAAGCACCCAACTGCACAATATTCGAAGCACCATTAAAAAACGTATTTTGACGCCTGCCCCACAGCGTATTCAACTTGCCCGCCTCTGCGTCTTCTACCACCAGATCCATCGGCACAATCGTCCACCCCAGGCGCACACCCGTAAACCCGGTATCTTTGGAAAAACTATTGATCTCAATCGCGCAGGACTTTGCCCCCTCAACCTCGTAAACAGTCCTCGGCAAATCCGCATCCGAAATATATCCCGCATAAGCCGCATCGTAAATAATCACCGCCCTGTGTTCCCTCGCATAATCCACAAACGCCTGAAGCTGCGCTCGGGTTGCCACAGCACCCGTAGGATTATTCGGGCTGCAAATATAGATCAAATCCACCTTTTTATCTGGCACCTCGGGCATAAAACCATTCTCTTCCGTACACGGCATATAAACCAGTCCCTCGTACTGATCGTCCACCGCCTCGCCCGTCCGCCCGGCAATCACATTGCTATCCACATATACCGGATATGCCGGATCCTGCACGGCAATCACATTATCCATACCAAAAATCGACTGGATATTCGCCGAATCCGACTTGGCGCCATCACTCACAAAAACCTCAGACGCATCGAGATCCACCCCGTACTTTGCATAGCGCTTCGCCAGCGCCTCTCGCATCTCAGGCTCGCCCTCTCCGCCATCGGCATAGCCGCGATACGTCTCTACACGCGCCATCTGATCCACCGCATCGTGCAAACCGGCAATCACGCTCCTCGTCAGCGGCTCGGTCGTATTGCCAATACCCAACCGCATCACGGACACCTCTGGATGTGCATCGAGAAATGTCTGCGTCCGCCGCGCAATCTCGGGAAACAAATATCCCGCAGCCAATTTGTCATAATTTGCATTAATACTCGCCATGTAATGTAAATCCTTTCGCGTCATAGTCACCTGCCAACAAAATATCGCGCCAAAAAATATAGACGCAACGCCCAAAAGTCAAAGACCAAAAACGAATCAACGACAACGAATCTACGAATCAGCGAATCTACGAACCCCACCCATCCTCCCAAAATCAGTATGTATTGCCATTCGTCTATGAACTTGCCTGAAAGACAGCCAGTTGTACACCGCTCTGTCTATTCACTCATCATATTGATTGTAGTGAAATCATTGCATTTGTTTTTAAACATGTATTTTAGTAATTTCTAACACACACTTCTCCCTCCTTACATCTCCCCCCTTACCATTCACCAGGAGTACGCATGGGATACACTGCTCAAGTGCGCGAATTTACAATGGCCTGTAACGATTCCCTGCCAGCGCATCCGCAAAACATGACAGCAGAAGGCATCGCATTCATAAGACAAATGGTCAACGATGAAATGGACGAATTAATGGACGCGCAAACCGTCACAGAACAGGCCGACGCGCTCGTCGATGCAATTTACTACATCTGCGATTTTGCCGTACGCAACGGCATCAACCTCGACCCGCTCTTCGACATCGTCCACAACGCCAACATGCAAAAAGTCGTAAACGGAAAAGTCATTCGCCGAGAAGACGGCAAAATACTCAAACCCGAAGGCTGGGAAGACCCCGCCCCCAAACTCATCCAGGAAATGACCCGCCAGACGCGTGAAGGCGGATTTGACGAAAAATAGCCCATCCAACTTTGGACGGGCTGTTTTTTTAGTACGCTGAGTACCTGGCTTAGTTCAAACACGCTACTTTACAGCCGAGGAAAAAAACTAAGGGCTACGGGCGTTGGGAAGCAACGGCTCGGTAAGCCTGGCGAGGGTGGTTGGGCTTATCCGGAAAGCGTCGCTCAAGTTCTTTACTTTGCACCATTTCCCCGAGGTGCCCTGCTATTAGATTCTCTTGTTTTAAGCTCAGGTAGCGGGCGAGTGTAGCGGCAGTTACCCATCTCCCTTGATCGCATATCGCGCGAATGACAGGGCGTAGATTTTCTCGACGCGGTCGCCGACCAAGTCGATCAATAGCGGCCTTGATGTCATCAGGAAGCTCCCCGGTATCCGTATTGAACTCCCCGGTATCCGTATTGAACTCCCCGGTATCCGCATTGAACTCCCCGGTATCCGCATTGAACTCCCCGGTATCCGCATTGAACTCCCTCCCATCCGTGTGGAACTTTCCATCATTTGTTCTGGACTCTCCAGTTTCTGATTTGTACTTCCCAACTTGCGATGTCAGTAAAGAAGTCAATGTGTAGTAGCTGTTGGGACCATGGGAATAAAGCTTTAGCAAATCTCGGTCTCGGAGACCGCGTAAAAGATAACTGGCACTCAAGGTATCAAGACCGGATAAAGCACGTAGCCTGGCATTGTCTATCTGATCATGACGATAAGTGTAAAGCAATGCCCGAAACTCATTGCGAGAAAGCTCAATATCACCGAGCGCCGAGATAAATTCTCTATCACTGGCGTTCAGAGTAAGCGTGTTCCGAAGCGTAACTGTGACGCTGCTGTTGGTCGCATCTATATCTGGCCTTGGCAAAAAAGCGTCTTCCATCTCTGCGAACATACGCGGGATACCTTCGCCCTGGTCGCGTGCGAGACCGAGATCTACGAGCACCCGGATCATGCGGGGATTGCGGCTGTGATGGACTCGCTTGAGCGTGAGCAACGCTTCTGTAGTCAAGTTGCCGACCAGCCCGCCCGGGCTGACCACTTCCATGCGATCATCGAATAACCAGACCTCTATGCAGGTGCCTTCAACCCTGTAATCGCGGTGCGCGATGGCATTGAGCAACGCCTCCAGCCATGCGAAATCCGGATATTCGGCGGATTCCTGAAAGCGACTCCCCACGAGCCGCATAGGGCGTCGCAACAAACCGCTGATGATAGTGCGAATTTCCAATATGACCGCAGGCAAGTTGCCTTCGCAGCGCGGGCGTTCTTCGACATTGTGTTCGGGTCCGGTATAGCGCTCCGTACCAATAACGCGAAATAGACGAACGCCAGCATTGGGATGGTCCGGTCCATACCGGGCAAAGAGCAACTCCGCAGCATTTCGAAGCACTATCCCCCGCCCACGACGGTCGGCCAATTTGCGCTTGAGCAAATATTCTTCATCAGTCAAAGCAGATAAGCCCGCCCCTTGTCTTGCGCGTTCTAACAGTCGTTCATCCAGATCAGCCAAAGTCATTGATGATTGTCGGCTTTCCCAACTCTCCGCCATACCTTCAAACTTGAGCGTATTGATTTGGCTCTCGCTGGATTGCACGGTCTGGTCACCCATTCGCAACGGGAAGCCATTTCCGATTACCTGAACGGGAACATCTGAAGCCGGCACATCAAAAACAATCAGTTCGCACCCTTGAACATTTATAATAAAGCCATCGGGCTGTGCGGGCTTCAAGCGAGTGCTCGGGGTCTTCAGGATACTGTTCAAGGCATCCTGCGGAAGCTGGTGTCCAGTAATGGTGCGGTCATCCTCTATGCCCAGGATCAGTACGCCACCTTCGGCATTGGCGAAGCCCGCCACATATTCCGCAACCTGATCTCGCACGGCGCGGCGGTTACGTGACTGTTTGGCACCATCTTCTCCCTCATACAACGACTTGCGATCAAAGTGCTGGCCTTCATCTTGATCCAGAAACGGCGTGATGTCGAATCGTAATTCTGCCATTAGAAACCGCCTGCGATAATTTGGCTCAATAGCCCTTTGCTTCCCTCGCCCGGACACTCGGCAAATGCATATTCAATGTTGCATTTAGTATAGTCAACTTTGCCAGCATCTTCAAGACTACGAATAAAAAATAGCCTGTCCAAAAGATTAGATAGGCTGTTTTTTAAACTACACGGGCGTATATGGCCTTAGCGATGTTCGGAGGTATCGGTGACCGCCGAGCGTCTGCATCTGAGTTCATCTATCGCCTTGCTGCGCTCACGGGCGGACTTATGAAACAGCCCGCGTATAGAATTTGCCCCCTCGATAACCTCGGGAATATCAGAGGTATCAATCTGGTCATCGGGCAATGCCGCAAGCGCGTCCAGTTCTTCTTTCTGAGATTGCGTTGGTTCAGTATCCGGACTCTTCATACCTTAAGCCCTCTTCGGGTTGCTTTCCGGGTATGGAAATATATCGTTCCAAATGTGTTTCAGTCAAGTACCAGTCAAGTAAAATAACTATCGTATCTTCAGTAACTTATAAAAAATATGATCTCACATCGTCAGTTGCCAGTCAAGTAGCCATCAATTACCCGTCAATTACATAAGTTAAGTAAAATAAATAAGTTAAGTAAAATTTACAGCTTCCAATTCACTTTGTGTCAATTACCCGTCAATTACCCATCAATTACCGGATGGCGACTCAGGCCCAAAAAGGCAAATACTTCTTCATTTTACGGGCAGCCTGCTCATCAAATGCCTTGAGCTTACTTGCGTCCACGGCTTCCCGAATGTAGCGCGACACGACTGACCTGTAGTTCTCCTTGACACCGAACCGTACTCTTAGAGATGCGTTAGTCAGAAAATCTCGATTCACGTATTGTAGGCAGGCGTGCAGGTAGCAGGCACGCACCCGATCTGCCTTATCCATGTCGGACAGGGCCTTGTGAGCAAAGAGTACAACCCGCGTGAAGTTCGGTGGGACCTCAAAAATCGGCGCAGGAAGTTGGTAACGCTCAACTTCTATAGCTACTTTGTCAATCCCACTACCCCGCTCCTCACAAATCCGAAAGCGACGCATGAGCGAGGCTATTACTTCATTGCGAGATGTCGGAGGGCTATCGAGGAAACGCTGAGTATCCACCAGCGGCTCGCCGGGATTCGTAATCTCGATGCGGCCTTCAAAAATCTCCACCATAGGCCCTGCCCCCGTTGCGAAAAAGTCCTGATGGATGAGCATGTTTGCCACTAATTCGCGTACAGCCAACTCGGGAAATGCTCGTACCGTCTTGCGTCGTGCTTGTCCGATGACTTCATTTGCTGGCAGTTGTGCGTCAATATAACCGATCAGTTCATCAAAGCCAGCGGCATAGCCTTTTGTGTATTCGTATTCTCTCAGAGTCTCAATGCGTCCCGTACCGACGTACTGGATAACCCGAATGGCCTTGCGCTTCAGCCGAGGGAAGTCGCCAAGATTTTTCGCAAAGAGAATCGCTCCCAGATTTGTAATATTGAAGCCGCCCGCCTCGCTGAGCGCGATCAACCGGTCGCGTTGAAGCGCGTCAAGGATGGCCACATGACCATCAGGCAAGGGTACATTTAGCAGATCGAAGTACTTGGGGTAGTCAAGCTTAAGTAGAACATCCTCATCTTTTAGCCGTTCAGCAGCGATGCCTTCTTCAAAACTCACCCGATCAAAAATACGCCACAGCGCCCGTTCTTTTTCGGGATGATCTCTGAGCTTTTTCTTATAGCTACCCACACGGATATATTCCTGACCGGCAAAGCGTACCGGATGCCGCGAAGCACGGTTAATTTCCGTCAGGATGACTGACCCCTTCTCGGTACTCAAGGAAAAAAAATGAAAATCAATCTTCGGTTCGAGCAAACGCAATAGCCAATTTTCCAGTTCCTCATTTCCCTTCTTAGCGGACCTGGGATCGAAGTTGGTCCCCACGACTGCGTGGTCATGATCGCGCACACCCCACATCAGATAAGCCGCAGCTTTGCCCGCAAGTGCCGCCGAGTTGGCAAGGGCAGAAAGATACTCGCCTATCTCCTGTGGGTCAGTGTTGTCTTCCTTAAACTCTACCCACTCGGTCTCGTACGGCAAAGCACATAGCTCTCGGAGAAGACCTTCCAGGTACTCGGGGGAACGTTGACCGTTCATGTCAAAACCTCCGTACCGCGCTCGGTAGTGTCGGTGATCATTTGGTTTTCTATCAAACAACCATCAAACAAATTGAAAAACAGTAAGTATTTGTATAACAATAATTTACAAAATCAAACCTATCCCGCTGAGTCATTTTTCGGATTTTCTATCAAGCAACCGTCAAGCAAATGACCGTCAATTAACATAATTTAAATAAAATAAATAAGTTAAGTGAAATTTATAGCTTCTCGGCCCGCTTTGCGTCAATTACCGGATGAAAACTCATGGCAAAGTGGTCCTGGAGAATGCCCCCAGTGAAAACGGACCTTAAGTTCGCGGAACATTTCAAATGAAAACTACCAGCACACCGGCTTCAAGACTGCATTTAGTATAGCCAACTTTGTCCGCATATTCAAGACTGCGAATAAAAAAATAACCCATCCAATTTTTTGGACGGGCTGACTTAGGAACCGCTATACGCACTTGGCGACTCAAAACCACTGGATTACTGGCGTTGTGCCTCCGGCGTGGCGGCTCAACATCATGCCGCAATGACGTAACTTCACCTGCACCATTAGTTAGCAAAGCAATCTACTGATCGCTTCACAACTCGAGTTTCGCAATATTTTCTCGCACCTCGTCGGCGGATTTTTGCAGGGCTGCGGTCTCTTCTGGCGTCAGGCCAATTTCGATAATGCTCTCAACGCCCTGCGCACCGAGCTTTATGGGCACACCCACAAACAGATCGTGGATACCGTATTGCCCGGTCAGATACGCCGCACAGGGCAAAATGCGTTTCTTATCGCGCACAATCGCCGCAGTCATCTCGGCAACCGCTGAAGCCGGTGCATAATACGCACTCCCTGTTTTTAAATGACCGACAATCTCCGCACCGCCATCCCGCGTCCGCTGCACAATCGCATCAATAGTAGCACCATCGAGCAACTCGGTCAAAGGAATCCCCGCAACAGAAGAATAGCGAGGCAGTGGAACCATAGAATCGCCGTGTCCGCCGAGTACAAAAGCCGTCACATCTTCAACCGAAACATCAAGTGCCTCGGCAATAAAAAAGCGAAACCGCGCAGAATCGAGAATACCGGCCATCCCGACCACGCGATGTGGGGGAAAGCCGGTTTTTTGTAACGCCACATACGTCATCACATCGAGCGGATTCGAGACCACGATCACAATGGCATTGGGTGCGACATCCCGCACATTCTCGGACACCGTACCGACAATATCGGCATTGGTCGCCTGCAAATCATCCCGACTCATACCGGGCTTGCGCGCAATCCCCGCGGTAATCACCACGAGATCACACCCCGCAAGCGCGCTGGGGTCATTGGTGCCAATCAGATGGGTATCAAAACGCTCGACAGGTGCAGACTCCGCCATATCGAGACCCTTGCCCTGAGGAATACCCTCTGCCACATCGAGAACCACAACCTCGCGGGCCAATTCTCTCTCGGCAATACGCTGGGCAGAAGTCGCCCCCACATTGCCAGCACCAACAATCCCAATTTTGTTCACCTCACGCCTCTCGCCTCTTACGCGTAAACACTCACCTTCTTGCGCTTCTTACCGAGATGCTCAAACTTGACGCGCCCGTCGATGACCGAATACAACGTATCGTCTTTACCCTTCTTGACATTATTGCCGGGATGAATTTTTGTGCCGCGCTGGCGCGTAATAATTGTTCCCGCAGAGACAACCTGACCGCCATAGGATTTCACCCCCAGGCGTCTTCCCGCACTATCCCTGCCATTTCTCGAACTGCCAACACCTTTTTTATGAGCCATGAAAAGCCTCCTCGATTTTAGCTTTCCGCTACAATTTTTTCAACCTGAAGATCGGTATAAGATTGCCGATGTCCTCTCTTGCGCCGGTAATTCTTGCGGCGCTTCATCTTAAAAACCGTGACTTTGTCTGCGAGACCGTGTCCTTTAACGCTCACTTCGACGGCAGCCCCTTCAACTTGAGGCGTACCCACCTTAATTTCATCGCTGTCACCTACGAGCAACACATCGGGCAAAGTGAGAGAATCCCCCGCCTCGGCATCGAGCCGGGCCACGCGGATATGATCGCCCTCTTCCACCTTGTATTGGCTACCAGCGATATCGACTACTGCATACATACTCAAAACCTCCAGAAACTGTTACAGTCCCCACTTTTGATTTCCAAACAAACTTCCCGACCCGGCGTGGATCGGAAAATCCAAAGAGAGCTAAATTTATCTGAAGTCGTAATGTATGTCAAGTTTGAACTTCATTTGTCACATCGATCTTCCGCTTTCTGGAAAAAATGCGATAATCTTCTTCACTCAAATCTGGAGCCGACTCGACATCGAGCCAAACCCGGGTGGACTTGCGGATAGCTTTGAGGCGCTCCCTGCGATTTTCGAGCAAATAAAACCCGAGCGTGGGGTGAACCTGCACAGTAAGCCGCCGTTCGAGTGCGGCTGCACGAGAGCGTTTGAGCCAGCGTTCAATGCGCGACAGCACGGTTTCCTGACTCGGAATGTGCCCGGTACCATGGCATTGCGGACAGGGCGCAGAATAAGTGGACATCAAACTGGGACGCACCCGCTGGCGAGTCATCTCCATCAGCCCAAACGCCGTAATCCGCGAATACCGGATCTTGGACCGATCGCGGCGAATGGCCTGGCGCATTTCATCTTCCACGCGCTTGCGATCTCGCGCATGGTCCATATCGATAAAATCGACAACCACAAGCCCGCCCATATCGCGCAAACGGAGTTGGCGGGCAACTTCTCGGGCAGCTTCTAAATTGGTCTTCAGCACGGTCTCATCCTGCTTGGCACGCCCTTTACCCACGCTGCGCCCGCTGTTGACATCGATGGCAACCAGTGCTTCGGTCGGATCAATAACCAGATAACCACCGCCCCTGAACCAAACCCTGCGTTCGGAGAGTTTTTCAATTTCAGCCTCAATGCCAAAAGCGTCGAAAATCGGTCGCGTATCGCCGTAGTATTCGACGGTTCGGCGCAACTCGGGCGAAACCCCCTTGAGATATGCCTGAATTTGCTTGTATTCGCGCTTCGAATCAACGACAAGGCGGTGAACATCCTCTGTGAACAAATCGCGGATAAGGCCAGACGTCATACCCACTTCTTTGTGAAGCAACCTGGGACCGCTACTTTTTTTCCCCTGTTTTTGAAGTCGCTTCCACGTTGTCAAAAGCTGCTTGAGGTCGCGCCCGAGTTCCCGATCACCTTTGCCATTGGCTTCGGTACGCACGATAAGGCCAAAGCCCTCGGGCTTGAGATTGCCCGCGAGATCCCGAAGACGCCGCTTTTCACGCCAATTGGTAATCTTGCGCGACACACCCACTTTATCGCCATCGGGCACAAGCACCATAAACCGACCAGCAAGCGATGGCACAGCAGAAATGCGCGGTCCTTTTGTATTGATGGACTCTTTCTTAATCTGCACAATGACTTCCTGACCTTTGCGCAAAAGCTCATTAATCTGGAACTTGCCCTGCCCATTGCTCTGATCCCGGATATCCTCGAGAATTTCCGAGTCGAGTTCGACCATTGAGCCGGGTGAGCCAGGCATATCAGAAACGTGTAAAAAAGCCGCTTTTTCCTGCCCAATATCGACAAAACCTGCCTGTAAACCAGGCAGAACAGCGGTTACAACTCCCTGGTAAATATCGCCAACCATGCGTTCTTTTTCAGCGCGTTCAACGAGAATTTCCGCGAGTTGGCCATCTTCGAGAATGGCAATTCGCGACTCGTGTGAAGCGACATTAATAATGATTTCCGTTTTCATTTTATTTTATCCTTAGACTATCTACTGACCACGCGGCGTGGAAAAATAGTAATTTCTTCGACAATAACGCGGTCTGGCATCTGGGCGACCATAAGTGCGGCAGCGGCAATGTCTTCGGGCAAAAGAGCGGCGGCGCGTTTTTCATCAGAGACGGGATTGGGACGATGGTCTAAGATAGGCGTATCGACTTCACCGGGATAAATACAGCAGGCGCGGATACCCGCCTCTCGAAACTCGACATTGATCGATTGATTCAGCGCGGCCATGCCAAATTTGGACGCACAATAAGCCACACCACTGATCATACCCGCTCTTTTGCCAGCCATAGATGAGACATTGATAACCAGACCGTCATTTTGCGCTTTCATTTGCGGCAAAACAGCGCGAAACGCATTAAAAGCACCCGTGAGATTGATCTCCATAACGCGGTCCCAGTCTTCATCTGCAATATCGTTCAAATGGCGTTTTTTGGTATTGATACCCGCGTTGTTCACTAAAATATCGATGCGACCAAATGCCGTGACCGTTTGTTCGGCAAGCAATTGAACCGCCTGGCGGTCAGCAACATCGGCAGCGCAAATCTCGATATTGGCAGATCCGCATTGCCGCGCTATCTCTTCAAGCGGCTCTACGCGCCGACCCACGAGCGCGAGATTATAGCCCGCCTCGGCAAATGTAATGGCAATACCCGCACCAATACCGGTACCTGCGCCAGTAATAATTGCTGTCCTGGACATATTGCTCCTCATAGTTTAAGATACACTCTATCGCGATTTTCCCATAAAAAAATACAAAAAAATCTCAAATACTTCGGACAAGTTTACGTATATTATGCGCGATTAATGAAAATAAAACAAGGAGTAAAGTTATGATTGAAATGGATGATGCCATTCGCATAGTAATGGAAAACACACAGAAAATTGACAAAATCCGCGTTGGATTGGACGATGTGCTCGGACGCGTTTTATCCGAAGACGTGCGCTCAGATATCGACATGCCGCCCTTTGACAAAGCCCTCATGGACGGTTATGCCCTTCAGGGAGCAGATATCGCATCCGCATCCAGTAATACACCCGTCGTACTCGATGTAATCGAAGAGATCCCGGCAGGCATAGTACCCCAAAAGCGCGTAGAATGCGGGCAAGCCTCTCAAATTATGACAGGCGCACCCGTACCCGATGGCGCAGACACGGTAATTATGGTCGAAGACACAGAACCACACACAGACGCCAAAAAGGTACGCGTACTCGACACCACGGAAACAGGCAGAAATATCGCCCGTCTCGGCGAAGATGTGCGCGTCAAACAGGTGGTATTACAGGCCAACACAGTCATACGCCCCCCCGAAGTTGGCATTCTCGCCGCTGTGGGACATATCCATATTGAGGTCTATCGCCAACCAGTGGTCGGCATCGTGGCAACCGGCAGCGAAGTGGTGGAACCCCACCACAAACCCAAACCCGGGCAAATTCGAAATAGCAATGGATACTCAATGGTCGCTCAAGTCTTGCGCTCGGGGGCGCAGGCGCGTTATCTCGGCATAGTAGAAGACGACATCCATGCCTTGATACAAACCATCGGCGAAGGCCTGGAGACCTGTGATATCGTCGCCCTATCCGGTGGCGTCTCTGCTGGCGAATACGATCTGGTGCAAGACGGCATGCGAGATCTGGGGGTCGAAGTACTATTTGACCGCATCCGCATGAAACCCGGCAAACCCCTGACATTTGGTGTAAAAGGCGCGCGACAGGTCTTTGGATTACCCGGCAATCCGGTATCCTCTGTAGTCGGTCTGGAATTGCTCATGCGCCCTGCAATCAGAAAAATGCAGGGCATGACGGATCTGCACCTCCCCACTGTCCGCACAGTACTCAGTGCCGACTTTCGACAAACGCCCGGGCGAAAGCAATTTGTACCCGCGCACAGCGTTCCGAGCAAAAACGGCATATGGGAAAGCTCCTGGGTCGGGCACCACGGCTCGGCGGACCTGTTCTCAATGGCCCGCGCAAACAGCTTATTCGTGGTCAACGCCGAAGATGCCCATGTACCAGCGGGAACCGAATTAGACCTCATTTTATTAAATAGCTGGTAAAAGATCATGGCAAAATTGACACATATTGACGAACACGGTGCCGTGCAAATGGTAGATGTCACAGACAAAGATGTGACAGACCGCGAGGCAATCGCATCGGGCAAAATTGACATGCAACCCGAAACCCTGCAACTCGTCACTGGGGGAAACATCCCCAAAGGCAATGTACTGGAAACCGCGCGCATTGCGGGCATCATGGCTGCCAAGCGCACTTCTGACCTCATCCCAATGTGTCACCCGCTGGGCATTACGGGCGTCGAACTCAATTTTGAAGTCGAGGACGTGAGCATTACAGCGCGTGCAACTGTGCGCGTACCCGACCGCACAGGTGTAGAAATGGAAGCCCTCACCGCGGTAAGTATCGCCCTGTTGACCATTTACGACATGTGCAAAGCAGTAGATCGCAACATGGTCATCGGAGAAATCTGTCTCTTACAAAAAAGCGGCGGACGCAGCGGAACTTATATTCGCAAGACTTGACATCGTATAAGGGCTTCTGTACTTTGCTATTATCTCACTCTCGGAGAGAAGCAGAATCGGAGTAAGACCAAATGGGGCAAAAAGAAATGGATATAAATCGCGCTCAAAATCGAATCACTTTGACGCTTGAGGGTCCCAAAATCCCAGGTACACAATTCGTCACAGGGATTAATGCTCTATTCAAGCTCATAAATGCTGTTTCTGATGAGGTGATGGATACGCGGAAGGCTGTTGACTGGGTTGTATCGGTCGAACCTGGAAGCGTTGTTGTTCATTTTGATCCTGAACCAGAAACTGCCCACAAAGATGATGTCCCCAAGGCAATCAAGTGCATCTCTGACGGATTAGCGCATCTTGAGGATGGGCGAGAAGACCGCCCCAGCTATTTCAATGACAATGCCCTGAAGTCTGCCAAATCTCTGGCAAATTTGGTAAAAGTTGGTCATGACGAATTTAATCGCGTGCGTGTTGATTTCCCCGAGCGCAGACAAACACTTTCTAAACGTGCGGTCGCAACAGTAGATGCAATGTTTCAGGTCCATCGCGCTACTTTGGGTTCTGTTGAAGGCTACCTACAAGCCATTACGAGTCGCGGGAAGTATAAATTCCGTATTTATGACCGGTTAACAGATCATCCTGTGATCTGTTTTTTTCCTAACGAATTAAAACAGGAAGTCTTGAAGGCGTTTGACAAACGCGTACAGGCTTATGGGATGGTAAACTATAGAAAAGAAGGAAAGCCTTCCAGTATCCATGTAGAAGATTTTAAAGTTTTTGCTTCTTCCGATGAACTCCCATCTTTTTCCGACATTATTGGCATCTACAAAAATTTATGAATAAGAAACGTCAATTGAGGTACTGGGATTCGTCGGTTTTTCTTGGTCTGCTTAACGACGAACCAGAGAGGGTCAATGTTTGTCAGGGGGTCATAGAATCTGCGGAACGCAATGAAGTCCACATTGTCACTTCAGCAATCACACTGGTTGAAGTGATCAAGCTGAGAGGAGAACAGCCACTCGGTCAAGAACACGAAGAGACGATTCAGAAATTTTTCGAACAGGAATTTATCATCATCCGTCCAGTTGACACTTCAATAGGTTTGGCGGCCAGAAACCTGATCTGGGAATATGCCCACCTTCAGCCGAAGGATTCCATCCATGCAGCTACGGCAGTCGAGTATCAAGTGGCGTCTCTCGATACATTTGATGACGATTTGATAAGGCTGAATGGCAATATTGGCGACCCTGGTCTCAGGATCGGCCATCCGAATTTATCTTACCAGCCTGAACTCTCCGGAGTGTAAGATTTTCAACATCCCTAAATAAACTGATCGGTTGACCTGCTCTCCATCGCGGTCAAAGTCAAGATGCTTGACAAGGCATAGTGGCTTCTTTACATTTCCAATCACGCAAAAAAATGCGCCTATAGCTCAACTGGCAGAGCAACTGACTCTTAATCAGTAGGTTCGGGGTTCGATTCCCTGTGGGCGCACCATAATTCGACAGGCACTTACGTACTTCTCGCAGGTGCCTGTTTTCTTTCAAAGGATATGCAATGTCAACCTCGCCCCTGTGGGAACTTGAACCACACACCGTTGGAAAACACCTGATTCTTAAAGCTTATTTGGATGCCTGGCTGCCTATTTTGGGAATGACTCAAGGGCGCATTCTCTTTATAGACGGTTTTTCTGGTCCTGGAAAATATATTGGAGGTGAACCTGGTTCTCCCCTGATCGCACTCCAATCTTTTCGGAATCATACGGCCAATACCCGAATAGGGGAGGTATTATTCTATTTTATAGATGACAATCCTTCTAGAGTAAAGCACCTCAAAGCCCTAATCCCTAAAGCCGTTCCGAATCTGCCTCCAAACTGCAAGTACGAAATCATTCAAGGAAAATTCGATCAGGAAATGTCGAGTGCATTGGATGAATTAGAGAAACAAAAAACCTCTATGGCCCCGGCTTTTGTAATGATAGACCCCTTCGGGGTTAGTGGTACACCTATGGATGTCATTTCTCGAATCTTATCAGTTCCCAAATGCGAAGTCTATATTTCATTTATGTATTCCTCTATTAACCGATTTAGACAGACGCCCGAGTTCGAGTCTCACTTGGACAAGTTGTTTGGGTGCAGGGATTGGAGAGATGGTAATAATCTGCCATCTGAAGAGCGTAAAGACTCCTTTTACTCGCTTTACAAACAACAACTAAAATATGCAGGCGCAAAGCAGGTTATCTATTTTGAGCTATATAAAGGTAACCGTTTGATTTACGCGATATTTTTTGCGACCCAGTCGCTCAAGGGTTGCGACGAGATGAAAAAGGCCATCTGGAAGATAATCCCTGAAGGCAATTATAAGTTCAAAGGAAGCAATGCTGAAGCAGGCCAACTTTCGTTTGAACTACAGCACAATTTTCAACCTCTACAAGATCTTCTTGTATCTACCTACAGGCTAAAAGGATGGGTTAGTGTAGATGAAATAGAGAGTTTTTTGAAAACTGATCAAACCATTTACCATTCAGGACATCTAAAAAGCTATGCACTGAAGCCGATGGAGCTTAATGGTCTCCTTGAGATTAAGGAAAGTACCAGAAGACGAAAGCGCACATATCCCACGGGAACTATGTTGCGTTTTATTTAACACTTGACAGTGCATGTTTGTTCAGTATATTTATTGTCAGTATTGCTATCTTTCTTTTGATGGAAGGCATTCAAATGGGCAAATCACACATAGAATGGACTGAATCGACCTGGAATCCTCTCACGGGTTGTACAAAAATCAGTCCAGGATGCAAATTCTGCTATGCAGAACGGATGGCAAAACGCCTACAGGCAATGGGTAATCCCAATTACAAGGATGGTTTCAAGCTGTCCCTGCACGAACACGTCTTAAATGCTCCTCTATCTTGGAAAAAGCCCCAAGTTGTGTTTGTGAATTCAATGAGCGATATATTTCACAAAGATGTCCCGTTTGAGTTCATAGAAAAGATGTTTGCCGTGATGCGCCAGGCGTATTGGCATCAATTTCAGATTCTCACTAAGCGATCTGATAGGTTACTTGAACTGGATTTGATGATCGGCTGGCCCAACAATGTGTGGATGGGTGTCAGCGTCGAAAATACAGAGTATGAGTTTCGCATCAATGACCTGAGACTTACCGGCGCTATCACCAAATTTCTGTCACTGGAACCTTTACTTGGGCCTCTTTCAAATCTCCAACTCAATGGAATTGATTGGGTAATCGCAGGAGGAGAATCCGGACCAGGTTGCCGGCCTATTCGTAAGGAATGGGTTGTCGAGATTCGGGATCAATGTGTGGAAAAAGGGGTTCCCTTCTTTTTTAAGCAGTGGGGTGGAACAAATAAAAAAAAGGCCGGCCGGCTTCTGGAAGGTCGCACCTGGGATGAGATGCCGCCTATCAGTCCAGCAGCAGACCCGCAGGCTGCTATATTCTAAATCTTATTGTGATATTTCCACAAGCCAGTCCTTTCCGGCTGGCTTTTTTTATATAGTGAGTCGCGTGTTCTACTTGACCTGCTACGATTGTTTACTTTTTAAAAAAATCAAAGGATAGCATAATGCGACCATTCCCCATTTACATTATGCTGGTATTTCTCCTTTTCAGTTGTGGGAATAACAGCACTGGACAAGAACAGTCACTGGCGATAGACCGCGATGTACTGGTGGATCTGTACAATGCAACCGATGGAGCAAATTGGACGAACAAGACACTTGACGAAGAATATCGCGATCAGACTTTCTCTCCTTGTCCTCGGTATTGGGTCAGTCAGCAGGAGAGCAATATTGTCCAGTGTTTGCACTGGCTTTTGGTGTTCAAAGACATTACGGCGTCAACCAATGTTCTCACTATGATCGCCGCTATCGTTCCACAAGTTGGATGTGGACACACATTGCCAGTCCTTGTTCCGATCGAATGCGACTTTGATGGTAAGAACGCGGCCTGTCTGCTATCCAATCTCAACAGTTTCTGTTTTGATTACATTGCTCACCAGAAGGTCCAAGCAACCCACCTCACTTGGTATATCGTCGAGCAACTTCCAGTCATCGCACCCGCCGATTTCGACCGCCAGTTTGGAAACAAAACCGCCCGCGACCTCGGTTACGACGGCGCACCCTTTATCTGGGATGAAAAAGAACACCGCCACCTGCGTGCCCGTCTCGACGCACTCTACTTTCACCTCTACTGCCTGTCGCGAGAAGATGCCTAGTACGTCCCGCGCACGTTTCCCATAGTCCGCAAAGAAGACGCGTCCGCATTCGGCCGCTATCGCACACTCGACCTGATCCTGGCTTACATGAACGCGCTCAAGGTCGGAGATACTGAGTCAGTGGTAGCGGTGTAATCATGGCTATAGTTGAACTATTGGAGGATTTTGCCTAATGAAGAAAGAATCTCCCAACTCTGAAGACATCATCAACGCACTCAAGAGATCTGGTTATTTAATGGAACAAGAGGTTGCCACTCAACTGGAAGCTCTCAACTTCCAGGTCCGTACTAATATGGCATTTGAAGATATTGAGGAAAAAAAATCTCGTGAGATCGATGTTAGAGCAATCAAGAGAGTAGCTCACAACGAAGAGAAAAAGCTATCAGCGTTTGTCGAAATCATCGCTGAATGTAAGAACAGCATGAATCCGTTCGTTTTTATAGGTCGGCCAAAGAACCAGACGGATAATCAGCATCCTCCACAGGAATTGGTTTTCCCAATTGCAAAGTACAAAGAGCAAAAAGATTTCAGCAAAAATGGTTTCCAAATTCGCACAAAGGATGCGTTCTTCCATCTGGGCTTTGACAAGGTGCATCCTGATTACACGAGTGAGATGAAGGCGGTCCAATTCTGCCGGATAGATCGCAAAGGATCTAGCTGGCACGCCAATCATGGTGGTTTGTACAATTCAATATTCTATCCTATGGCAAAAGCTCTTACAGCCCAGAAGCGTGAAATATTTCGAAATAATCAATCCAGTGAATGGCGCTATTTCTGGCTGTTCGTGCCTATTGTGATCATCAGTGGTAATATCTTGTATGTCGACTCGATAGCAACCGATCCAGTGTTGCAGAAAAGAAATGATATCACCTTCAAACGAGAAATAAAATCAGGAAAACTCGACGGAATATACACTATTACTTTTGTATGTCAGAAACAACTTGAACAATTTATCTCTGATCGCCTAGAACCACTGGTTACCAGGATGGTTGATCTTACAACGATTCACGCCGATTTTGTTTTAAAACAAAACATTACATGGAAGGAGTAGATATTGAAATTTCTCCATAGCCAAAACAAAGACGAGGCAACATTCGGAAAATACCGCACACGCGATATGACGCTGGCTTACATGAACGCGCTCGCGGTTGGAGATACGGAGACGGTGGTGGAGGTGTAGGAGGAATGGAACGCCATCAAACAGGTTTGCGGACCGTTTGCAATTTGTAAGGAATTGTGTATATTTTCGTCTAATTAGGAGGAAAATGTCATGAGTAAAAGAACTAAAACAGAAAACGTCTCAGATGATTACTTGAAGACGCTGGAAGAGGTCAAAAAGCAATACCAGCAATACGTGGAAGTCAGCGAGCTTTATAAGTTGCCAGTGCAGAAGGAGGAGCCATTGCAATATCAACCTCCCAGCATCGAACATCCTCTGACGACAAATACAATTCGCACCCAGTAAAACGGAGTACCCATGCCTTCTTGGAGTGAACTTTTAGAGGCGTTCAATGCGGAGGCATCCAAAACGCCCGATCCTAACTGGCTTGATAAACAATTGAAAGAGTATTTGGACGCTATCTCAAATTGTCGTGGCGATGCCACCGTTATCTTCTACGCATCAGCTTTTCTGCAAAAAGCCAACGATGATGTGTCCATTACAAGAGAGGATATAAATGGTTTCATGAACGCACTCTCCGGAACTCAGACGGATAGGGGTCTCGTACTGATACTTCATACCCCTGGCGGAGATCCGAACGCTGTTGAGAGTATAGTTGAGTATTTACACGCCAAGTTTGACAGAATAGATGTGATCGTGCCATACTTGGCAATGTCCGGCGGTGCGATGATAAGCCTTGCAAGCGATCTATTGATCCTCGGTAAGCAAAGCCAGCTTGGGCCGATAGATCCTCAGTTTTTCATTGGCAATCAAGTCCACTCAGCCAGAGCGATTCAGGAAGGATTTAACAAGGCGAGAGAGGATATTGAAAATGATATAAAATTAGCACATCTTTGGGCACCTATTTTACAGAATATGGGGCCTTCGCTTGTTTTGGAAGCCGATAAAGCTTTGGCATACAGCAAAGAGTTAGTGGTAAATTGGCTTAATAATAGAATGCTCAAAGACATAGAAAATGAGGAAGAAAGAAGTAATAAAACCAATGCCATTGCGGCATATTTCAATGCGGAAGATACACCCGACCATGGCCAAATTCATGCTCATGGTCAAAGGATTGGAGCGGAAAAACTTGAGAAGCTGTTTTAAAATTATGAGATAGTAAAAAAAGCGTTGAAAAAGCGTATTCA
>JAPPAB010000011.1 GCA_026705765.1 Gemmatimonadota bacterium | reverse complement strand
CGGCACATCGTAGATGGTTATGGTATTTACGTCATTGCGCTCCCACTTCAATCCCTCCATAGATTTCACGCGCTTTTCAACCTCACTTATTGCCATCTCCATTTTTATTCCAAAGGGATATTTTTCTGGTGATAAAATCATAGGTGTCTCCTTATGCGTTTTAACAGTATCATTCATTGTCAGAGAAAGTCTCTGCGCCCTGATTAAGTCCAGTCCCTCCCTTATGCCCACCCTTTACCGAATAAATATAGGACTTTATAGTTACACCGTCCCCCAGTAATTATAGCTATTGCTGGAGCGCATAATTCGCAAATGCGTCAGAAGCGGCTCTACTGGAAGCCCCAAAGATTCTATGTGCAGATGGTCCAACTCCTCGACTAGATCGGACTTCAGATGGAAATTAGCATTCTTCCAAATTTTGCCACTGTTCTTTTTTTCTGTTACACACTCCGGTATGGCTTCAATCAAGCGCTGTCCTAGATCTATCGCAGGCTGTGGATGCTTGATCCAAGCATTGGGGATGGTCAAACTAGTGAGTTCGTAAGGATTGAGATGAAATCCGTCGCCATATATCCACCACCACCCATAAGCAACATGGCCGTTGAGTGCCGCCATTGAGAGACGTAGCGCATCTTTATTTTTTATAGTAAATAGGTTTTCGTTTCTGGGTTCGACCATGCCCATCGGGATAGATGCAATAAATTGATACGCCGTCTTTGGAAAAGCCAGCGTTTGGCCTTCATCACTTCTGTAATCTTCTATAGCGACATTTTGCTTTATGATCGCTTGTGCCATATCAGCGATTTCTTTTGTTGGGATACGCGGCCACTGTCCGGATATGCGAATGTCCACATTAGTGCCGAAACGCAGGAGTTTGGTCGTCTTTCTCTGTGCCAAGCATTGCTCTCGTTCTGCTGTTTGCCAGCCTTGCAGTCCGGTTGACCTAATAATTGAATTACTTTCACTACCAAGAACCGCTGTAATGATGGTCGTTCTTTGACGGTTTTTCCATTTTTTAATGAATGGGGTAGCATTGAAAATGGTATCGGGGATATTGTCGTAATGACGCAGATTGATGCTCTGGCAGTATCTCTCAAATATATCTCTTAGTGGTTGCTGTTTCTGTCCAAAAGAGATCGAGAACGGCACGATCATCGTGATGACTCCGCCGTCTGGTTTCGCCAAGGCCAGCGCGGCTTCACAGAATAAGGTATAGATATCCCTTACGTTTGTGGTGCGATAAAGCTTGTTATCAGAAAGATATTCGCACTGTTCCTTGGGCAGCTTCTCATAGGGTGGATTACCAATCACAATGTCGAATCCGCGCCAGGGGCTTTCGTAGAACAACAGTCTTGGATCAGTGAGCGCTGGTTTGGGGTGTGGATGAAACAACGGAAAGTCAGCAAATCCTTTGAGTTCACGGCTTGCAAAGGCTCCAGCGTTTTTAAGTAGTGATTGGAAATCTTGGCGCAGTGTTTGGTCAATATCCTTCACCTTTATCTTTTCATCTTCTGTGTGAGCTTCAAACCACTGAGAGCGGTTTTGGGCTAGTGCTGTAAGAGTGCTCATAAGTCCAGGAATGGAGACTTCCAAACCGCCCGCAGACTCAGGACGCCATCCGGAGTGGGCTATGGTTTCCAGTGTGTCGGCGCAGATGATACGCGCTTCAAGATTAGGCAACGGGACGTTTCCTGCAAGGTCTTTCTCATTAGCTTTAATAGCGATGAACAATCTCAGCCGCGTTATCTGTATAGCCAACGGGTTCTTATCCTGTCCGAATAGTTGCCGCTTGATGATGTCAGTAATCCGGCTACTGTCGTCATCCCTATCTAATTTATTAAGCGCTGTCTTCAGTGCTATCAATGCGCCGAACAGGAATGCGCCTGAACCTACGGCGGGATCGAATATCCGCAACTCATTGATACGTTTGGTAAGCCGATAGCGCTCTTCAGTGCTCATAAGAGGTAGCTGCACATTAGGATCCCCAAAAAGTTCCAGTAGATCGGCATTAGTGATATGGGATGGCACATAGCTACGCACGGCGGCGGCGAGCGCGTCTTTTACCATCTCAGCTGTTACATCCACAGGCGTGTAATATGTGCCGTCTGGCTGCCTGTCAGGAGGTTTTTTGCCCGTTTCCGTCGGTGTGATAAGCCGCTCGAAAAGGTTACTCAACAATTCGGGGTCAAGAGTTTGCTCGCTCTCTCCCGGTTTGTGTTCATCCAACGTCCAGTGGTATCGGGAGAGTATAGTGAACAGGCCGAGATTCTTTTCGTCTGTATTCCAGTAGAGTTCAGGTGCGATAAAGAGTTGGTCATCCCCATCGTGCTTAGCAAACAGAGAGCCGTTCAGGAAGGGCACGCGGCTCATCGCGTCATTGAGCACGGAATTGGGGTGCGTTGTCCGCCGATCATTGGGCGTGTTCAGCCTGTCATAGAATAGAAAACTCAGTACTTCAGGATGGTAGTGGTGGCGGTTTGAATCATTCATACTTTTAACTATGAAAGCATCCTCAAAAAGCTCAGGCGGGATGATATTTTCTTCTTTTAGTATCCATACGAACATTACTCGGATAAGATGGCGCAAAATTGTCTGGCGTTGTGAAAGCGTTTTTCCTTGCTGTAATTTTCCTATCCAAGTAGCGACTTCCTTGTAGAACTGCTGGCGTAGCGGCGTCACTGCGAGAGGGTTGAGCAATTTTTCGGACGTCAGATTGGTACTCTGCTCTTGGATGAGTTGGAGCATATTTTCAATCGCTGTTTTTGCAGATGGCAGGGGGTACTCCGGGTCGAATGCCGCAGTCATATTGACCTTGCCCTCGACGCAAATCGCTAGTCGAGCTTCGGTTATATCGTCTGAGATGACACCATAGGTAAATACAAGCGCGGCATTGGCATTAGTGGCATTAGCGAATATGCGGGCGCAAATCGCGGAGTCCTGCCTGCCTATACCATTGGGAGAGGCGTTGTATTTCACGGCGGCGACCACCATGCGGTTATCTGATCTTCCGAGGCCGTCTTTGAATAGAGTGGGAGGACCGCTCGATTCGATAACGGGGCCATAGGTGTAAGCGTAATTTTCCCAGTCATTTTCGTATATATCTTTCTGGATGCCAGATAGCGCAGGCATTTCTCTTATGATATCATCTTTTATTAAATCGAAGTTATGCGGTGTATCTGAACACAATATTTGGCTTATGATGGTATCGGGACTATAGTTTTTTATACTTTCAAGCAAACTATCCGCGAGGCGGCTCATCTTCAAAGGGATTCGCGTCTCTATGTCAAGTAACCCCTGTGTCGTTATATCTATAAAATTCAAAAGTTGCTCTTCATAGGGCACATCGAATATATCGAATTTTGTCTGTTCTGCTTCATTGAAAACACCAAAATCGTACTCATGCACAAAATTGATATCAGGTGATACCTCAGCCTTTTTGGACGTCGGGGTTCCATCGCGTTTGTACAGGCGCCAGTGTTGACCGTCTGTGAGAATGCCAAGAGTATTTGGACCGCTCGCACTATGCTGTTTCAAGTAGCGCTGTATCTGCCTATCCGGGGAAGAAGATCGGTTACCGCTCTGTTGTGGCTTGTCAAAATCAGTATTATAGGGCTTTGCCTCCAGTATAATCGAAGCATAACTGGAGTCTTGGGTTACAGGATGGGAATAGCATATTTCATCCGGGCGATTGCCACTTTCTAAATGTTCGGACCGACGACGGTCTGCTGAGTAGCCGAGCGCGTCGAGAACTGGTGTTATGAGAAGAGAACGGGTATCGGCCTCATTGATCTCGCCGCCTCTATTAAGAATCTGCCGGAATCCATCTTTTAGCAGATGTACCATTCCATCAATATCTGTTTTTGTCATTTGCTCCATATATATATTTCGGCCTGTCATGCAATCCCTCCTGTCCACTATACGTTACTACTGGTGGGGCAATATGGCTTGGCAATCCCCATTGATCAAATGTTAAATATTAAAAATTAGAGTTACCCCGCTTTCGTGGATAATGTAGAAGGTTCACCCCAATCATCCTGTACCATCCATATCGCGCTTTACATACAGCACGAGGTAATCCGCAGTTGTGGATACAACCCTTGCCAATGACAGGTCATTTCTCTCATCTATTTTTATAAAAAAAATAGGCGATATATCCATCAATAGAAACAATATATCGCCTATTTGAAAAAGTTCAAGTTCAATCTATTTCATTTAGCTATCAAACCCCAATACTGCAACCTGCTCACAGACATTTTGATCTGGATAGCGATGCTGTTGCCGAATTCCGAATTTTGTCCCGCCGCACTAAACATAGGGCTTACAGAACCTGAATTCAGACCACAAACAGCCATTTTTCCAACCACAGACTCCCTCTCGACCAATTCGGCAACAACATCCGAAGCGGGGTAACTCCACCTTAGAAAATAAAAATCAGAGTGCCCTATGATGATGCTTTTGCATATTGTTGAAGAGACTCAATGCGCGTATCCAAAAGCAGGATTGATCGCCTCATTGTTTGGTAGCGATCTATTCCGAGGCGAGTCAAAAATGATGCAGGGATACTTAACAAGCCGCCATCAAGAAATGCTACCAATGCACCAGCCCCAATAGCGACTCCAGATTTTACGGCTCTTGATAATCCCTCCTTCATTGCTATATCAAAAGTCTTTCGTCCCATCAGTACCTGGCGTCCTTCCCCTACCGCAATTAAGGCAAAAGGTAAACCGGGTAAAACAGTTTCAAGCAATTCTTCGACCGGTCCGTCAAGTAGATCTTCCATAGGGGCACGGATAGTTTTTTCTAGTGCTTCGTCTGAAAAACCACTGGAGAATATATTCTCTGCCGCATCACCCACTTCATCCGTTGCTAACACATCAATATCTGGATAACGTTCTAATGCCTCTTTGACATAAGATAGAGACTCTGTGGCTTTTAATTGGAGTTCTTGGGCGATTGAGCCATCACTGTTAATTATTTGAAGATCCCAGCCCTGCTGTGTTGCGCTTTCCGCCAGCATAGCTGTCTGTCCGGGTTCCAAGTGAATATCGCCCACCCATTCACCTGCGTTTAGTTTATCTCTGACGAGAACTTCAAAATACTTACCTTTCCAAGCCGAGAGAAATCCTTCGATTTCAGCAGGAGAACGACCCGCCAAAGATGCAAGATCAACATTCGGATAGGCTAAACTGAATGCCTCAGCCATCTGCGGAGTGACTTGAGACATATCAATCTGATCTGTAAGGAATATGGCACTCACCGCTGTAGCTGCTGCTGCCGCATCAAGAAGTGCCTGTTCGTGCTTCTTGATATAGTGCTGATACAGTTCCACTATGGCATCTCTAACCGATTGGCCTGATACACGATTATTTCGATACTGATTGGCAAGAGAATTTAACTTATCATCCATATGATTACCCCCACACCAATAGCAAAAACATATGAGAAAACACACACAATTCGTAATAGTTGAATATGCTTATTTTGCTGATCTGATTTTCGGACAACTTGAGATAGGCTATTTTTAATATCTTCTATAGTAGAAGCCTCCAAGCGATATTGTTCAATAACAGAGCGAAATGACTTGAATTCACCAGTAATTTGCGAATGATTTTGCTCTGAGCGATCTTCAAGTTTTTTAAGACTACTCCCAACATCCTTTACTTGTCCATGCAAATTTTCTACCTGAGAATTGAAGTGTTGCTCTTGTTGTTCAAGTAGTGCGCCCTGTTTCTCTAATTCACCAGTAATTTGCGAATGATTTTGCTCTGAGCGATCTTCAAGTTTTTTAAGACTACTCCCAACATCCTTTACTTGTCCATGCAAATTTTCTACCTGAGAATTGAAGTGTTGCTCTTGTTGTTCAAGTAGTGCGCCCTGTTTCTCTAATTCTTTGTGTAAACCGAGTAGAATTTCCCCATATACTTCACTATATTCCTCTACTTTGTTTTCTACATTTTTGCCACTGAACTTATTAAGTAAGTTCATGCATTCCTCCCGTTGTATAGTTGTTTCTTTCTACTGGTTTAAAATAAAAATGAATTGGAGTTACCCCGCTTTAGATGCTGTTGCCGAAATGGTCGAGAGATCCTGCGGTTGGCAAAACGGCTGTTTGTGGCTTGATTTAGGCTCTGTAAGCCCTCTGTTTAGTTGCATCGGGACATAATCCGGAATTCGGCAAACGCATCGCTTTCGTGGATAATGTCGAGGGTTTACTCCAATCATTCTGTACCATCCACATGGTGCTTCACATACAGCACGAGGTAGTCCGCAGTTGTGGACGCAACCCTTGTCAATGACATGTCATTTCTCTCATCTACCGTTAGAAATAAAATGGGCGATATATCCATCCGACAAAGATAATATATCGCCCATTTGAAAAAGTTCAATCTATTTTATTCAGCTATCACGTCTTGATAGCGCAACCTGCTCACAGGCACTTTGGCTTGGATATTGCCCCTCGATCATTTTCCAAAATTTCCTTCTTTGCCTGTCCTTACTCTTAACCTGAAGTAACGGCTGCAACCGATAGACAGAGAGGAAATCCAGTCTGGGGTCTGAGTCATCCAGCTTGAGAATAAAGTCTTTGATTTCCTCATCCAGCTTGGGCAACTGTAGAATCAATCGGGTTTTCGTTCTCGAAATGCCCACCTGTTCAGCAAGTGCAGTCTGAGATTCAATGTGTCCCTTATTGAGAAGCTCGTGATAATACAGAGACCTTTTGAGATAATTGGGATGGTGCAACTTTTGAGTAACTATTTTTTTGGGAGGCTCAGGACCGATTTCGATTGTGCGCTTATTGTTCCTGTGGTAGTGATGGATGGGGAAACGGTCCAATACGGGTAAAAGTTCGGTGAGTGGCACGTTTGGGCTACCACAAAAATAAGAAAGCCCGTCAATCGGTGGTGATCGACGGGCTTTGTGATGCTGACCGTATGACAGCTATCCAGTGACCGTTTTGCCAAAGGAATCCACAAAGATGAGGAAGTCGGAAAAGTCAACCACCCCATTGCCGTCGAGATCAAATTTTGGATCGAAGTTTTCCTGTCCGGTCTGGGTTCCAAACACATTAACAAAAAACAAAAAGTCTTCGAATGCGACTTTTCCATCGCCATCAAAGTCAGCAGAGATAAGGGGGACATCCTGTACCTCAAAGCGGATGATTTCAGTAAAGTTCGCCCGAAGGATGTTATAGGCTTTATCAAATACTTTCATTTCGGCCAAACCCCATGTTCCAGGAATACTGCCAACGGGCAAGATGACCGTTTTATGGTAGGTTTCATAGACAGCCGGATCGCGTGTAAAATAGACTTTGTAATAATCCGAATCGTAATGCCTGAAGTGGTGCCTCACGCCATTGGGATCGCGTAAAAACATATCTGCCCAATGATACCCGCTGATGTTGTCCTTAACTCTAAAGCTAATATCGACTTTTGTTTCGCCATTTGGTGCTTCTGGATTGGTCGGCTCTGCCTGAATGGTGATCTGATTCAAATCGAGCACGGGTGGGGTATCATCCGGATTTGTCGTTTGAATGTCAATGGTGGCGGGTGCTTCATCTATTACGACATCTTCGAGGCTTAAACGTTGTCCCGGATCGGTGAAATAGACACCCCGCTGATTCAACGCAATATCCTCCATAAAGAGGTAATTGATTTCGTACTTCCCTTGTGAAAAGTAATCCGGAATTTTAAGTTCAACATTCGCTTCACCAGTCTGCGGATCATAATTTCCATAGCCCCCCGAGCGACGAGAATAGGTTTCGGCATTCGTATCGTTCAGATATGTACTAATGGCATTTATCCCGATCTCTTCAAAAATCCGCCAGCGTGCGGTGAGAATTTGCAAGGATCTGCCTTCTATCGTGCCTTGTGACAATGAGAGTTGCATTGAATTTTTGATGTACTCCGGCGGTTTATCATCTGCGAGTGGATTGTTGACATAGAGCTTCCAGCCGAAATCGACCTGAGATTCGTGGCGTTCATTGCCCTGGGCATCCCTGAGGGTAATTTGATCTGGACCCCAATAGCCATGCGCCGCGTGTTTGGATAGTGTTTCAGTGCCTCGCAAAATGTGGCCTGCATTGGTGTACTGGCCATTGGCATCTACAGGATAAAGCCAGAAGTCAAAATAGGTTCCCTTTAGGCTGAAAAGTCTGATATTTGTTGCTTGAGCATTGTCAAAGTCATTTTCCCCGTGAAGTTCAAGCTCGACTACTATTTGCTTATCCGCTTCTGGTTCGCCTAAAACCTGTATATCAACCCGTATGATTCGACCGGGATACACCACATCGGGATACAGATTATAGACCTGGAACGTCAAATCTTCGCGGATTCGAGAGATATACCGCGTGCCGTGCATGACCCGGTCTCGAATAAATTCGTATTTGGCGGGAGAACGCGAGCGCAATTTGTCGGGGTTCACGATATAATAACTGATCGTTTCTGCCATATCCTCATTCGGATTCTTGCCGTGTGCATAAGCAGATACAAACTCGGTCTGTTTGGTCGTTGACCAGCCATCTGAATCATCCGGATTTTCATACCAGCCACCGATTTCAATCCAGTCCTGTTTGAGTTGGTCGTCAAAGAGGTGTTCCCATAAGAAGTGCGCTTTTTCGTGAAGTATTAAGCGGTGGATGGCGTCAAGGCCTGTTCCCTTAAAAGCGTTTTCCATAAACTCAATATAGCCCGCGCTCGTCCATGCCACAGCAGCCGCAGTGGGATAAAGGGGATGGGGTGTTCCATCTAATCGTCGAACCAGATATTTCAGCCCTGGGGTTGTGAGTAAGCCCCGTGGGTATTCTTCAAGCATACTCGCCAGGGTTATCAATTCCTCGTTTTTGAATTCTCCGAACCGGCCTGCGTGTTCCTTCGTGGTGTTCCGTGTAAGTTCAGTATAATCCGGCACATCTATACTCACGCCATAGCGTTTCTCTAAAATCTTCTTCAGCGCGCGTCTATCCCTGCCCTCGTCGGTTACATAGCGAACGACGGCATGGTGGAGTCTTTTGGAGAAGAAACGGCCTCTCACACCCTCGATCTCAGCCAGCAATGGATCAGCATACGTAAAAGCCTCACGGGACAAGGTGATGATTTTTTGTCCGTCCTGGATGCGAATTTCTATGTCATTTTGAATGTGCTGGTCTGATAATTGCCACAACGAGGGTGACACTCCGGGGATTTCATCGGAGATATTATTTCTGGCTTGTGGAATAGACTCAAAGGTCTGGAGCAGTCGGTAAGCATGTCCGTCACTCCATTCGGTTCCGAGCAATACGGAATACTGTTGTATCATACGCAGTGATGCGCTGTGGGGCACGACCTGTATCGGCTGGTTTAAGAACATAACCTGCACGGGTTGAACGAGGGTGGCCTTATCTACCCCTTCGTAGGTTTGATCGGTTTTCCAGGTATAGGTGAATTGTGCAAGCGCGTGTCCGCTGAGAATGAGTGTTAGCAGGAGGATTATGCTGCTCAGGGATGCAAATCTCAAGATGCGGTGATGTGTTTTTGTTGTCATTGTGTTACTCCCTTTCAAGAATTGAACTGTGCTAACTTCTATTACAGAAAGGAAATCTAAGTTAAATCTAACGCAAAAATCGTGCCAATATGGGCATTGTTCCTGTGATTTTATTCGTAAAGGGTTGTTTTATATAAAGAAAAAGAGCCAATCTAACTATATCATATCGTCACAGAATAGTTGGACTGGCTCTTTTGCAAGACCTTATATGGTCTTAAAAGACGTACAATGGTCTCAATGGTCCCGAGACCATTGTACATTATCATTTAATAAATATAAGAAAGCCCGTCAATCAATGGTGATCGACGGGCTTTTGTTTGTACTCGAGGTGAGCAGATAGTTACGACAGCAGTTTATTGGCGAGGATTTAGTTTGATGCCCAGTCTTTTCATTTTTCCATACAATGTAGAAGGTGGTATCCCAAGCAGCTTCGCCGCGCCCCTGGGGCCCTTTATCAGATAGTTCGTGGCTTCGAGCGCGTCGAGGATGTGGCGGCGTTCAAATTCATTTAAAGGTACGAATTCGCGGTCAGGAGGAGCCGATAAGGTCTGCCTCTCACGACCTGTATCTTTGATTCGGGAACTATGCAGTCCCAGATCTCTCTTTCCAATTTGAGACTCAGAACACAAGACCACGGCTCGCTGTATGGTATGCTCTAATTCCCGCACATTACCCGGCCAATCGTAGCTTTGCAACACTGCAATAATTTCTGGCGTCAAGGGAGCTATTTGCTTGCCTAAATGCGTCGCCATGCGAGTCTTGAAATACTCGGCCAACTCAAGTATATCCTCCTTGCGCTCGCGCAGGGACGGCAAATACATCGGAAAGGCATTGAGACGGTAATAGAGATCCTCTCTAAAATCACCCCTGCTGACCATCTCCTCGAGATTGCGATTCGTCGCTGCCACAATCCGCGTCTTTGCCATCCGCGTCTCACTGCTCCCAACGCGTTCAAATCTGCCCTCTTCCAGCAAGCGCAACAGCTTTGTCTGCGTTTCTACAGCCATATCGCCGATCTCATCCAAAAAGAGCGTACCACCCTCTGCCAGTTCCACCCTGCCCAGTCTGTGGAAAACTGCGCTGGTAAAAGCCCCTTTCTCGTGACCAAACAGTTCGCTATCGATCAATGTCCCGGGCAATGCACCGCAACTAACCTCTATAAAAGGCCCATCGCTATGGGTACTCAGCGCGTGTAGTGCCCGCGCTGCCAGTCCCTTGCCCACACCTGTCTCGCCCATAATCAGCACGGTCATATTGGTAGATGCAATTTTTTCAAGATTGATCTGAAACTCGCGCAAGGCCGCGCTATGCCCGATAAAGTTCTGGCTTCCTCTACGGTTTATAACGTCCGTCAATGCTTCGATGCGCGGATCTGCTGTGATCGAGAGGCGCGTTTGCGCGATCTCTGAGTAATTGAGGTCGCGGTCTATCGCCCGGACCTGAAAGGTGTAGTCTCCCGGTGGCAAGTCCCGGTAAAAGGCCCGCATTTTTCGAGTTGCCGGTTGCCAGTCGGCATCATGACCATTCAGGCGATAGACATAGAGCATGTCGCTGGGATGGGTGGAAAAACTCAGGCCCTTGTACTCGAAAATAACCTGCTGGCCTGCCGTAGATACAATGACCTCCTCCGAGTTCTCATAGATCTTATCGGCAATCACCTGAAGCAGGCGAACTCGGGGCGAAGTTTGCCGCAGACGATAGCGTATGATAGAACCCATAAGAGTGCCAAAATAAAAAATGCCATCGCGATCTTCGAGTATCTGGCAAACCGGTCCTATATGCGGTGAGTTGATGGTCTGGAAAAGCTGACCATCGTAGTGCGTCACACCCCGGTCTGTGCCGAGCCAGAGATGCCCTTGCCGATCCTCGAACACGCAACGGATGCGGTTGCTCGGCAACCCATCGTCAGTCGTGAAGGTCTGGAAGGTACTGCCATCAAAGCGACAAAGACCTCCGAGAGTAGCGATCCACAGGTTGCCATGGCGGTCTTCTATAAGATCTGTGACCCTATCGTCGATCAGTCCATCTTCAATGCCATAAAATTTAAGCCCATCTTCGGGATGCCAGCGCGCCAGTCCCCTGCCGCCAACTGAGAAATTGTGGCTGGCCAAATGAAAATAGACCTCGCCACCGCGCCCGGCAATCACCGTGCCAATACGGTCTAAAACATCTTTCTTTTCCTCCTCCACAAAAATGGTTTGGAACTCTTCGTCCCGCTGGTAAATGAGCTTTAATGGACTGACCGAAAGTTCTTCTTTTATAAATTCGATTTTATAGGTGTCCTTTTCCCAATAGCCAAAAAGAAATTGACCTTGCGCGTCCTGAGCAATTGCACTGATACTCCTGTCGCCTGAAACCGCAGCTATTTTCATCTTTTTGAACGCTTGTCCATCGTAGCGGAACAGGCCATTGAAACCGCCAAACCACAGATACCCTTCGCGATCCTCGTACATAGAAAAACAGTTGTCGATATCAAGGCCTTGCTCGGAGCCTAAAAATGCAAAGTGCTCGCCATCAAAGCGGGCGACGCTTTTTTTCAGGGAGGTGAGAATGGGTGACACACGTCCGATCCATATATTCCCTTGCCGGTCTTGTATGATCTGCGAGATCTCGATCGGCTTTTGGTCTTTGGGAGAAGCCTTACCGAGGTCAAAAACGCTGATACTATGTGCATCGTAAAGACCGACGCCGCCCCAGGTGGCAAACCAGAACTGATGATCGCGATCCTCAAATACGGCTTTGACTGCAGGATGGGGCAATCCATCGGCAGGGGTAAACCTGCTGAATCCATCACCGTCCTGATACAATACTCCTTCCGAAGTGCTAAACCACATCCGACCTTCACGGTCACACTGTATTTTGCGTATCCACCCTCCCAAATCTACCTGAACAGATTGGAAGGTGCCATCGGCATAGCACCAGAGTTCATCTCGATTTCCAAACCGACCAATCCACACCTTGCCGGTATGGTCCGTATCTAAGGCATAGGCGGTTCCATCCTGGGGAAAACCGTCTTTCTCATCATAGCGGTGAAAGGATGTACCATTGAAGCGGATGAGGTAGTTGAAGCCAAACCACAGGTGTCCTCGCGGATCCTGAGTAATACCCCAACACGGACGCCACTTGGAAGAAGGAGGCTCTTCGTAGTTCTGAAGGTAGAGCGGAATCAGGTCGTGGAAAGCAGTGCTATCCCAATACCCTATAGTACGGGTACCACAGCACCATACACGGCCCTCATTGTCTTCGTAGATGCACCGCACGTCTCGGTCTGCAATGCCATCGTCCTTCAAATGATGGAATCTGGCTCCGTCGTACCAGCAGACGCCATTTGCTGTCCCGAACCACAATCGGTTCTGACTGTCTTGTGTAACAAAATAAGTACGATCATCAATAAGACCGTCCTGTTTGGTGAAATTCTGGAATTCATTTCCATCGAAGCGACTGACGCCATTATCCCAGGTGGCGAACCAGATACACCCCTCGCTGTCTTCGGCAATGTGTTCAATGCGCATCCCGGCCAGGCCATCGGCCATAGAATAAGTCCGGTAGGTGCCCGTGCGGTCAAGTGACTTGATCATAGAAAGAACCCTGTGATATGGGTAAAAAACGGATTCATACATTGAATCTCACACTTGCAAAAGAAACATAATATTGAATTTCACACCTGCAAACAAAATAATGAAGGGTGTAATAATCTCGGGACCATTGAGACCATAGTACGTCTTTTAAGACCATATAAAGTCTTATGTAAGAGCCAATCCGACTATTTTGGGACGATATTATACAGTCATATTGGCTCTCTTTTTTATATAAAACAAGGTATTACGAGTATAGTTCTCTATAAAAACGTTCATATTGGCACGATTTTTGCTTATTGATAAATGTTATCCTAATGCCATCATAACCGAAACCTGGACACAGGACTCAAGAAAATGGGAGGGCAACCTTTAATTTCGGCTGATGACGTGGTGTCCATCAGCTAACTCCCTTTGGGTTGTCCTCTCCTGACCAGGACGGATGAAAATGGTGTGATTGGTGTGGACTTGACGCCATTTTGGGTCACATTTATTGAAGGAGTTTGAGAATATGAAAAAGAGATGGGTGTTTGTGAATGTTGTCGCGCTTGCGGTGCTGGTATGTGTGGGTTACGCCTCTGCGAATACGACACGTTCTGCGGACTTTGATGGAGATGGTATCGTAGGTTTTTCCGACTTTTTGGCGTTTGTAGAGAAGTTCGGATCAAGTCGTGGCGATGAGACATATCAAGTCAGGTATGATCTGGATGGCAATGGTGTGATTGAATTTTCCGACTTTTTGGTATTTGTCGATTCGTTTGGCACAGAAGTCCCTCCACCAGGCGTATCGGTATGCGACCGCACAGTTGCCGTGCGCGACTCGATTATGGCATTGGTGCCTGTAAGCACTTGTGGCGATGTGACAGCGGCACATCTATCAGCAATAGATTCTCTGAGTCTATCAGGTGCAGGTCTCACAGAGTTGAAGGCCGGGGATTTATCTGGTCTGACTTGTCTGATAAAGCTCAACCTGCAAGAGAACCGACTCAGTAGCCTGCCCGATGGTTTTTTTGATGACCTGACCGCGCTTACCTCGATTAATGTGTCATTTAATCGATTGACGACATCCATTCCTTCAGAGTTGTTCGCCCTTTCTGATCTTACTTACCTGGACCTCCGTGGCAATCGGTTGGATGGCGAGATTCCCAAAGAATTGGGCAATCTTTCTAATCTTACGGAACTGTCTCTTAGTCGTAATCGGTTGGTTGGCGAGATTCCATCAGAATTGAGTAATCTATCGAACCTTACGCAACTGTGGCTTAACGACAATCAGTTGGAGGGTGCGATTCCCAAAGAATTGGGTAATCTATCGAACCTTACGCTACTGGCTCTTTACAACAATCGGTTGGATGGCGAGATTCCAACAGCATTGGGCAACCTGTTCAATCTAACGTACCTGGATATTGAAAGAAATCGGTTGGATGGCGAGATTCCAACAGCATTGGGTAATCTATCGAACCTTACGCAACTGTGGCTTAACGACAATCAGTTGGAGGGTGCGATTCCCAAAGAATTGGGTAATCTATCGAACCTTACGCTACTGGCTCTTCACAACAATCGGTTGGATGGCGAGATTCCAACAGCATTGGGCAATCTGTCTAACCTTGAGATACTGGCTCTTAGCGACAATCAGTTGGAAGGTGAAATCCCAAAAGAATTGAGTAATCTGTCCAATCTTACGCTACTGGCTCTTTGGGACAATCAGTTGGATGGCGAGATTCCAGAAGCATTGGGTAATCTATCGAACCTTACGCAACTGTGGCTTAGCTTCAATCAGTTGGATGGCGAGATTCCAGAAGCATTGGGCACTCTGTCCAATCTCACTGAACTGGACCTCGGCGACAATCAGTTGGTTGGAGAGATTCCAGAAGCATTGGGCACTCTATCGAACCTTACGCACCTGTACCTTTACAATAATCAGTTGGATGGCGAGATTCCAGAGGCATTGGGCACTCTGTCCAATCTCACTGAACTGGACCTCGGCGACAATCAGTTGGTTGGAGAGATTCCGAAAGAACTGGGTAAACTCTCCTATCTTGAGATTCTGAGGCTCGAGGATAACACATCCTTGATGGGTGAGCTTCCTCAAAGTCTGAGTGGGCTGACAAATCTGAAGCAATTTTATTTTTATAACACAGGGCTATGCGCGCCGCTTGATCCTGCCTTTCAGACGTGGCTTCAGGGCATTGAAGAAACCAATGGCTCGAATTGTGGCGTAGAGTTAGGGGTGTCGGTATGTGATCGCACGAATGCAGTACGCGACGCGATTATGGCACAAGTGCCTGTAAGCACTTGCGGCGATGTGACAGCGGAGCATCTATCAGCGATAAGTTCTCTCATTTTGGATGGTGCAAACCTCACAGAACTGAAGGCTGACGATTTTTCTGGTCTGACTGGTCTGACAAAACTCAGTCTGGTAAAGAATCAACTGTCGTCAATCCCATCCGAATTGTTCACCCTTCCCAATCTCACGCACTTGTATCTTTGGGGCAATCAGTTGAGTGGCGAGATTCCAACAGCATTGGGCAACTTGTCCAATCTCACTTACCTGGACCTCGGCGACAATCAGTTGAGCGGTGCGATTCCAACAGAATTGGGCAATCTATCTAACCTTACGCTATTGGCTCTTCACAACAATCAGTTGAGTGGTAGGATTCCAACAGAATTGGGTAAACTCTCCAATCTTGAGTTTCTGAGTCTCCAGGATAACACATCCTTGATGGGTGCGCTTCCTCAGAGCCTGAGGGGGCTGACAAAGCTGAAGGAATTTTACTTTACTAATACAGGGCTATGCGCGCCGCTTGATGCCGCCTTTCAAACGTGGCTTCAGGGTATTACAGATGCCAGTGGCTCGAATTGCTCGGGATAGGCGTCTCTCAGGCAGATTACAATAAGATGAGATAAACCCCAACCCATCTCCCAGGCGGTATTATCAGGCATAGGATTGGGACAAGACGGGCGTCGGCAAGGGAATGGATAACCCGTCGCTGTTCTTTATCTTATTGAATATACCTCAACGGATCAAGTCCATTTTGGACAAAAAAAGGGACGCGATTGTTTTGCGTCCCTTTAAGCATGATCATGATACCGCTCGTAGAAATCTTTTATCTTTTTCGGCGTGTTGGGTGATTCGCATAGCCCTCGACAGATTCTCTGCAACACATCAGAGGATATATCTGGTTGATATATCCCATTACGGAGAATAGTGGGAACCATTCGTTCGGCAAATAAGCAAGCATGCTGATAAAGAACGACGGACTTTCTAATAATAAATGGATGATCATTGGGCTGCAAAACAAATGTATCATCTATTCCAAAACGCCATGAACTGACATTCACCATGATTATTTGTAGCGGTGTCCCTGCGCCATCCGTTATTACAATCCATAAATGACTACTACCTGAATCGTCAAGTAAGACACATTTCCCTGCAAATGCCATATAGTATCGTACCTTACTCTCTTGTCTTTTCACTCACAGTCGTATTATCAATCATGTTTTCAAACATTGCTATGGCGTTAAACTCTTTTCTTATTGCGACTAAGTCATCACCAGTCCACCCCACGGCTTTGAGTAGCCTGTCCCACTCCATCGGCGCAGAAGAGTGACCAGGGTCATCAAATTCTGGCAAAGAATGAACATATTTTTTTAATTCATTAAACGATTTATTTTTAAATTTTTCATATATTTCACGTATTAAATTCATCTCAAATTGGGATAATTCTCCGTCACCTATATCATTATTGAGTAACCTGATAATGTTTTTTTTCGGAAGCGAAAAAGACCGAGACCAATACTCCCCGTCCCACGGATTCCAAATCAAATGATAAGTATGACTCGGTGTAGGTCCCAATGGAAGGTTATAGGGCCGGTCAAACGTCACGGGATGGCCCCTGCGTTTCAACGACTCTCTATCAATAAGATAAATTAGCTTAATTAGCTTATACAGATCAATTTTACCACCACTATACTTTACTAATAACACTGCAATTTGAGTCGTTTTATGCTCTTTGAATCGAGGGACAGCCATCTCTGAAACTGATTCCTCGGTAAAAATGGGAGGCTTCATGGTATTGTCCGAGATTATGGTTTGATTTGCAGGTTGTTGTGTTATTGCGATTTGTTTTGATAAAATATCATATCTCAAATTTTATGCAAGCCTTTAAGCATTTTTTGCATAGTGGATCAGTTGGGCTACCAGAATAATAAACCGTCGGTTTTTCCGGCGGGCTTTGTCTGTTCTGTTTGCGGGCGGGCACAGGGGCATAGCCCCTACTAATCCACGGGTTCAAAAATTTCTTTTCCCCCCAGATAGGGGCGCAGGATTTCGGGGATGGTGACGCTGCCGTCACTGTTCTGGTTTTGTTCGACGATCGCGGGGATGATGCGGCTGGTCGCCAGGCCCGAGGCGTTGAGGGTGTGTACGAGTTCGTTTTTGCCGGTTTCTGTGCGTTTGAATCGGATGCTGCCGCGTCTGGCCTGATAGTCGCTGGCATTGGAGGCGGAACTGACTTCTTTGTATTCGTTCATGCTGGGGATCCAGACTTCGATGTCGTAGGTTTTGGCCATGGATGCGCTGACGTCTTTTGCGGCGAGCATGGAGACGCGGTGATGCAGGCCCAGGTCCCGGGTGAGTTGTTCGGCTTTGTGGATGAGTTCTTCGAGCGCGTCTTCGGAGTCTTCGGGGCGGGTGAATTGGAACATTTCGATTTTGTTGAATTGGTGACCGCGAATCATGCCCCGTTCCTGTGCCCGATAACTGCCGGCTTCTTTGCGATAACAGGGGGTGTAGGAGAAGAATTTTTTGGGCAGGTCTTGTTCGGGGATGATTTCGTCCCGGTAGAGGTTGATCAATGCGGTTTCTGAGGTGGGCAAGAGGAATTGCACTTTGTCGTCGCCGGTTTTGAGGTGGAATACGTCGTCGGCAAATTTGGGGAATTGTCCGGCGGTAAAGCCACATGCTTCGTTGAGTATGTGTGGGGGGAGTACAAATTCGTAGCCGTCGTCAATGTGGCTGTCGATGAAGTAGTTGAGCAGTGCCCATTCGAGGCGTGCGCCGTCGCCGATGTAAAGCCAGAATCCGGTTCCGCCCATTTTGACGCCGCGTTCGTAGTCGATCAGGCGCAGATGGGTGACGAGTTCGATGTGGTCCTGAGGATCAAAGTCGGGTGCGGGTTTTTCGCCCCAGGTGCGTACGACGCGGTTGTTTTCTTTGTCTCCGGGGGGTACGTCGTCTGCGGGTATGTTGGGGAGGCTTTCGATAAACAGATGGATGTTTTGCTCGATTTCCGCGAGTTCGGTTTCAATGGTTTTGATGCGGGTCGAGACGTCGCGCATTTCTGTTTGTATCTGGGCGATATCTCCGCCCGCTTTTTTTATTTCGGGGATTTGGGCGGAGACGCTGTTGCGTTTTGCGCGTAGCTGTCCGGTTTCTGCGATGTGCGCGCGGCGTTTTTCATCCCAGACGAGCAGGTCCGTGAAGTCGATGTCGTCCATGCGTTTTTGCAATGCCCGGATGACGTATTCGGGGTTTTTGCGAATGAGGTTGATGTCGAGCATGAAGGATTACTCCTGAAGAGAATAGGAAAAAATGTGCCAATTTGTTGGGTTACAGGTGGTCATTTTGACCATAATGTTCCATTTTTGCCACATGAATTTTTTAGCTATATATGAGCGTTTTGGGATAAGTTCTGTAAAATCAGCTATTAAAAAAATATTATAAAAAATAGTAAAAGTGGCACGGGATTTGCTTATGAATAAAGGTAAAGAAAAACTGTCACCCACAGAAGGAGAAATAACATGACGTGCATCGATCTGGAAAAACGCGACCAAATGGCGTATCGCGCGCTGTTTTATGCGATTCACGGTGATGTTGACCGGTCCGAGAAGATTCGGACAATGTTGCGCTGGGATCACGAGATACGGGAACGGGTTCCCGTTCGTGAATTTGTTCCGGTTTAAATGAGGCCTCTTTTCTGTAGTGCGTTTTGCGCTTTTGCAAAGCCGTCTATGGCTTCGCGGTCTCGTCCCCATTCGACGAGTTCTTCCATGCCGTGTTGAAAACTGACACTGGGCTTAAAGCCCAGTGTTTTTTTTATGCGTGAGATGTCGGCAATGCTGTGGCGGGTGTCGCCCTGGCGATAGGTTCCGGGGATGTCGGGCGCGAGGTGTTCCGTACCCAGGATGTTGGACAGGGTCCGGGCGATGTGTTCAATGGATGTGCCGATTCCGCTGCCGACGTTGAAGGCCTGATAATCTCCTTCAGATTTTTCCATGGCGAGGATGTTGGCCCGTACGATGTCGTGGACGGAGATGAAGTCGCGCGATTGTTTGCCGTCTTCGTAGATGACGGGTCGTTTGTTGTTTTTGAGGCGGCTCATGAAGATGGCGGTTACACCCGTGTAGGGGTTGGAGAGGGACTGCCGGGGTCCAAAGATGTTGAAGTAGCGCAGGGCTATTGAGGGGATTTTGTAGGCGCGGCCTATGTTGAGGACCATGTCTTCTTGATGCGTTTTGGTTTGTGCGTAGATGGTGTGGCAGATGCGTTCGGTATTTTCAGGTACAGGCGCTGGGGGCATGTCCTGGTTACATATGGGACACTTGTGTTCCCAGTGGGCATTTTTTAGCTGGTTTTCTGGGCGGAGACCCGGGTGTTGCGTGCCGTGTTCTGCACAGGTGTAGCGGCCCTCGCCGTAGCTGGTTTGCGAGGCTGCGACGATGAGTTTTTCTATGTTGTGTTTGTTGTTGACGAGGATGTCGAGCAGGTTCGCGGTGCCGCCGGTGTTGATGTCAACGTATTTTTTGATTTCGTATTGCGATTGTCCCACGCCAACGGCGGCGGCTTTGTGAAAGATGATTTCAATGCCTTGAAGGGCTTTTTTTAAGGCGTCGTAATCGCGCACATCGCCCTGGATAAATTCGGCATGGGGGTTGGCGTAGTCCGGCAGTTCGCGGTTGGGGTGTACCTGAGGGTCCAGGTTGTCAAAGATGCGGACGCGGTGTCCGCGTTGGATGAGTTCATCGGCGAGGTAGGAGCCGACGAATCCCATGCCGCCGGTGATGAGGATGTTTTTGGTGGTCATTTATTCCAAAATTTTTCGAATGTTGAATTTTTCATTGGGCTGGGGACCCCGGGTCAACATGTCGGCGAGCAGGCCCGTGCAGACGAATTGTACGCCGAGTACGGTGAGGAAAACCCCGAGCATGAGCAGGGGATACCGGTATTGAATGGTGCCGGTTTGGAACCAGAGGGATGCGATGTATGCGTTGACGAGCATGCCCGTGATGCCAAAGATGAGGCCCACTGTGCCAAAGAGGTGAAGGGGACGGCCCATGTATTTGCCGATGTACATGACGGTGAGAAGGTCAAAGAAGCCTTTGAGCAGGCGTCCCCAGCCGTATTTGGTTACGCCGTATTGTCGCGGGTGATGCTGGACGGGGATTTCACCGATGCGATATCCCTCCAGGTGGGCGAGTACGGGGATGTAGCGGTGGAGTTCGCCGAGTACGCGTATGTCTTTTGTGACTTCGTTGCGATAGATTTTGAGGCCGCAATTAAAGTCGTGTATGTCTATGCCCGATACAAAGCCGGTGACCCAGTTGAAGAATTTGGAGGGGAGGGTTTTGCCCAGGGGGTCAAAGCGTTTTTTCTTCCATCCCGAGACGAGGTCATAGCCTTCTTCGATTTTGGACAGGAGGTTGGGAATTTCTGCCGGGTCGTCTTGCAGGTCGGCGTCCATGGTGATGATGTATGTGCCGCGTGCGCGTTGAAATCCGGCGGTATAAGCGGCGGCTTTGCCAAAGTTGCGTCGGAATTGGATGACTTTGACTTCGGGATAGGTGTTGTGGAGGTCTTCCAATACGGTGATTGACCCATCGGTGCTGCCGTCGTCGATGAAGATGACTTCGTAGGTGCGGTTCTGGGTAGAGAGTACGCCGCGGATTTGTTCCATGAGCGGGCGCAGGCTTTCTTCTTCGTTGAGCAGGGGTATGACGAGGCTGAGGTCGGGCATGGGGCGCGTGTTGTTGAGGTTAGAAAATGAGAGTTAAAAAACAAAGATAGCAAAGGGCGCGTTTTTTTACAAATGTGAATGTCATTTGAATTTTAAGACGTAGGTGTTGGGATTGCGCGCGATGTGGATGATTTTAAAGCGGTTTTCATGTGCCTGGACCGCGGGGACGAGAAATTCGGATGTGGATTGATATCCGATCTGGTCGATGACGACGATGTCGATGTTTTTTTGTTCAAATTCGGCAATCACCTCATCTGGGGTTTTCCATGCATAGCCCGTAGCTTTGCGGTTGGCAATCGCGTTCATGAGATACGGCTTGCGGCAGGCGATTTTGACATCGGGTTCGGTGTTGTTTTTTATCCATTCTGCAGCGGCAAAGTAAGTGTCCCAGTTGGGTGGCAACCATCCGATGCGTTCGGTGAGGTAGTTGGTCTCAAGGATATTTGAGCCGAGGAGAAAGAGAAAAAATAGTACAGTGCCCGCGCGCGAGGCGGTTTTTTTGAGTGCTCGGGCGAGAAGTCGGAGCAGTTCGTCCATGCTGGTGAGGATGGCGTAGAAGAGGATGGGTATGGCCGGGACGAGAAAGCGCGTGTCGGACCACATATCAGGCCAGAGGATGTAGAGGCCCAGATAGCAGGTGAGATACACGATGAGCAAATGCCGTTTTATGAGTCCGACGATCAGGGCATAGAGGATCAGGGCGGAGAAGAAGAGTCCGACGCCGACAAAAGCGCTGGTGTCGATAGAAAAGGGTAGCAAGATGTAGGGGATGACGAGCATGCCGTAGAGTTCGAGATTTGCGAGGATGCGTTCGATCAGGGCGGTGAATGTGAGCATGCCCTCTTCCGGACGATAGGGGTTTATGCTGAGGAGTTGTTTGATATAGGGGGTGCCGCCGAGTGATGCGTTGCGGATTTGCCAGGGCAGGGCGAGGAGAAAACTGCCTATGGCGATGAGTCCCGCTTCTTTCCATTTTTTGTGCAGGGCAAAGTAGATGATGCCGGTGGCGATGAGGATGATGCCCGCGCTGCGGATGTAGTAGGCTGCGATTATGGCGATGATTGCAAGTGCGAGTGTAGATAGGGTATTGGATGCGCGTGCGCGGTGGAGGAGGAGAAGCGCAATGAGAGAGCACAGGAGAAAGGGGATTTCGGACATGACCTGATGCGAATAATCCAGGAGGAGGGGAGAGGCGAGACATAGCGCGCTTACGCCGAGTGCCATGGGGGGACTGGCAAAGCGGCGGATGAGGAGATAGGTGAGGGGGATTGAGATGGCGTAGAGGAGGACAACGAGGCTTTTGAGTGCGATGAGGTTGCCCGGGAAGATGATGTCGGTGATGGCGAGGAGGAGCGGAAATCCAAAGGGGTATTTGGTGTGTGGGATGGGTTCGCCTTCGATGGTTTCCGAGAGTCCATACCCATCGGCAAGGGATCGGCCCAGGTTGATGAATTGGGCATTGTCGCCAGTGAGGGAGAGGTTTGCGTCAAAGAGGAGGATGCCCATGAGCAAACCGCACAGGCCGAGTGCAGGCAAGAAATAGGGTTTGCTTTCGTGCTGCGCGAGGTTAAAGAAAGGAGAGGATGTCTTTTGTTGATGTTTTGAGCGTTTTTTGTTCATGTTGCGCGTAGCCGTTTTTGCCAGCTTGTGACAATTTCGGCAAAGGTGTCTTCGAGGGTTTTTGTGATGTCCCAGTTGGGATAGTGCGATTTCATTTTGCGAAGGTCGCTGTAATAGCATATATGATCGCCTTCGCGGTTCTGGTCGGTGTAGGTGTATTGCATTTTTTTTTCGGAGTATCGGGCGACGAGGTCAAAGGCTTCGAGGATGGAGCAACTGTTGTTTTTGCCGCCGCCGAGGTTATAGACTTCGCCGAATCGGGGCGATTGGACAAAGGCCCACATGAAACGGGCGACGTCGAGGGCGTGGATATTGTCGCGTACCTGTTTGCCTTTGTAACCGAAGATGGTGTATGTGCGGTTTTCCATGTTGCATTTGACCAGGTAGCTCAAGAAGCCGTGTAGTTCAACGCCGCTGTGATTGGGTCCGGTGAGGCATCCGCCGCGCAGGCAACAGGTGGGCATGGAAAAATAACGCCCGTATTCCTGCACCATGATGTCGGCGGCGACTTTGGATGCGCCGAAGAGCGAGTGTTTGGACTGGTCAATGGTAAATGTTTCGGGGATGCCGTGTTTGTATGCAGGGTCGTCGTAATCCCAGCGGGTGTCCAGTTCTTTTAAGGGAATGTGGTTGGGGGCATCGCCATAGACTTTGTTGGTGGACATGTGGATAAAGGGGGATTCGGGACAGGTTTGACGCGCGGCTTCCAGGAGGTTGAGTGTACCTACGGCGTTGGTGTCAAAGTCGTCGAAGGGGATGCGTGCGGCGAGGTCGTGCGAGGGTTGGGCGGCTGCGTGTACGATGGCGCCGGGTTTTATTTTGGATAGGAGTTTGCAGATGCCCGCACGGTCGCGGATGTCTATTTCGTGGTGGTGGAAGTGTTTTAAGACGCTGTTTAAGCGCTTTTGATTCCAGCGGGTGTCTCCCTGGAGACCAAAAAAGACGGCGCGCTGGTTGTTATCTATGCCGTGGATCGCATATCCCTGTTCGGCAAAATAGATGCAGACTTCTGAGCCTATGAGGCCCGATGAACCAGTGACGAGGAGGGTTTTCATGGATGAACTCTCAGTGCTCAGCTATACATTATTTTATAACTTTTTTAAAAAATTCTTCATACTGCGATGCCACGAGCCGATAGTCGCATTTGGCCAATACGTTTTCGCGTGCTTTGCGGCCTATTTCTGGATTGACGGGTGTGCTGGTGAGTTGGAGTATTTGTTTGGCAAAGGCGTCGATATCGTAGCGGGGGATGAGGTACCCGCTTTTTTCGTGTTCGATGACTTCATGTAGGGACGGGAGATCAAATGCGACAATATTGCGCCCGAGTGCCATTGCGCCCAATAGCGAATGCGGGATGAGGTTGAAGGTGGTGGTGATTACAACGCACCGCGCTCTGGCCTGGTAGTCGGGCATTTCGTTTTGGAGGACGGCGCGCTTGGATACATTGGGGTAGTTGTTGGGGTCAATTTCGGGATTGATGCCCAGGAATTCGAAGTGTACTTCGGGGTCTTGTTCATAGACTTTGTGAATGATGGGTTCCAGATATTCCCAGCCCATAATGTCGCGGGAGGCAAAGTGATTGCCCACGCATAAGACGCGCTTAGGGTCGGGGTCTTCTTCTCTTAAGGCGAAGATGTCCGGATCTACGGGGCAGTACATGACTGCGGAGTCCATGTTCCAGTGTTTCAGGAGATATTCGCGGCCCCATTCGCATACGCTGATTTGATGGGCAAATTTGTACACGGTTCCCGCAAGTCGCCTGATTGATGGGACCCACCAGTGGGTGAGTACTATGGGAATAGTGGGACGGAGTTTTTTCCATTTGTACAGCAACGCGTATCCCACGTCCTGTGTTGAGCCGACCCATATAACATCGGGATTGCTCGGCTCTTCGCGTTTGACGCCTTCGGGTATCGGAGCCTGGTTGTCATCCCACGGTCCAACGCCTTCGGTGACGTAGATTTCATGATCGCGTGCGACCCATTCACGCAATAAGCTTTCATGGACACCTGAATGGCAGGCATAGACCTGAATTTTCATAACAAAATTCCTCGTTCTATTTGTTTTCAGAGAATGATTGAATATAGGATTTTTTGATGCGTAAAATCAAAAAAAGTCAACTTTTACCCTAAAATAAGAGGTATCAACTTATTCAGGTGTTGTTTTCGGGTAAAGGTCTCGCGGTATCGGTCAATGGATGCCCGACTCATCGCTTCAAACTTGCCTGGTTCTCGGATGTACGATTCGATTGCGCGTGCGATTTTCTCAGGTTGATCAAAGGGAATCAATTCCGCGACCGTACCTTCTTCTACCATTTCCGGTATCGTGCGATAGGGTGTTGTAATCACAACCAGCCCAAATGCAAGTGCTTCGATGATCGATATCGGTTGTCCTTCGTACACATAGCGGGTTGGAAGTAAGAAGAAGTGACTTTTTTGGAGGAAACGAAGTTTTCGATTTCCATCGACGGGACCATGCCAGAACGCGTGTTCGTCCAGTCCCAATTTTTCAATCCGCTGCAGAAAATCGGCTTCCGCTTCTTCGGGGGTTGAGTACGGGCAGATGTCGGATGCCAGGACGAAGCTGCCGCAAAAATGACATTCGGCGTCGGTTTCCAAGTCATGTACCAGGATGTGCAGTGCTTCGAGTACCTGAAGGTAGCCTTTGCTCACGATCAAGTTGGAGAGGAAGAGGAGCTTTGGGCGTTCTCCCGATGGCAGATGCTTTGGTTCAACGGATAGGTCCTCTATGTCGTACGGCAGGCCGTTAAAGACGACCCGTGTTTTATCCCGCAGGGCAGGTTCAAAATCGAACATGCCGCGCAGACTTTTTCCAAGGATCAGTATTGTGTCCACAGGTTTGAGAAAGGCGCGCACCGCATGTTGTTGCCAGGGCGAGAGGGAGGCGTAGAAGCCGTCGTAATTTCCTCCGTGTACGTGAATCACAATGCGCTGTCTGCCGATGGTGGCCAGGAGTATGAATATGCTGTCTCTGAGAAATCCCACCCAATTTTGAGCGGCACTGAGGTATAGATTTTTTTTGCCAAATAACAGGATCAGTGCTCTGAAGAAGGGGTTGAGAAGTTGTATGAACCGCCTTAGAGTGAAGCCGCCCTCTGGCCTTGTGTGTTCTCCTCCGCTGAGGTTGATTACCCGATATGGCAACTCGCGCTCTTGAAATTCCTCGCAGACCATCTGAAATGCAATGGTTTGTCCTGTGAGAGGGGGAGGCAATGATCCGATCAAAATTGTCTCTGGCATAACTTTTTCAGGCCTGGAAAAACCCTCATGCGTTTTGTTGTGTATCCCGAAGTTTTTTGTAAATATCCAGATAAGACTTTGCGGCTCTGTCCCAGCTGTATTGGTTGGCCCATTCGATCATTTTGTTGGCTTTAGATTCATTAAAATTTTTGAGACCCACCTCAATGACATCTGCCATTTTATGAGGATCAAAACTCGTAAAATAATGCGCGTGGTTCCCGCAAATTTCGGGCAGGCTGGTCTTGCGAGAGACGAATGTTGGTTTTCCCTTTGCCATACTTTCAATAGGCGGAATGCCAAATCCCTCCAAAAGTGATGGGAATACGAAGGCATTACAATTTTCAATGAGATAGGATTTTTCTGCTTCGTTCACTGTGCCGACCAGGAAAACCCGATTTTCTAAATTTTTTTCTTTTATTTGCTTGCGGATCATGTTTGCATAAGGTCTTTCTCTATTTAAATGTGTGGTGCGTGTATCACCCACGATGATGAGAGACTCATCGCGCAGTTCCATTAAATCAATTAGCGTATGGAAGTTCTTTTTTTCTGCAACGACACCAATAGTCAGGAAATATTTTTCTGGGATTTGAAAGGTGGGTTTGACTATGCTTTCACTGAAGGTCACGCCGTTATAGACGACAGACATCTTGTCTTCGGGAATATCAAAGTAGTGAAGGGCTTGCTGCTGAGCAAATTTTGAAATGAAGACAATATGTCCTCCTCTTTCCTCCACGTGTTCTATTTTTTCTTCCAATTGGCGAAGAAACCGCTTTTTGAAACTCTCAGACTTGTTCATGCACATATTGTTCAGGTCATGAATGGTTAACACGAGGTCTGAATATTTGGGAATATATAGGAATTCCTGGTGCATGGCATGCCAAATTTTAGATTTGGGGAGTAGCGTGGGAAAAATCCGATGCAGGGGATTGGCCCGGTAACACATGCCCCTGTGCATTTCGATATTGGAACCGTAAAAGCCAAAAGTCAGGTCTTCATTTAGCTTTAACAGAGCCTGACTTAGATTCAGACTAAATCGTCCAAGTCCGGTATAGGGACGCACGGCTGCTTCCATGTCGAGGATAACGTCTTTCACAATATGTCTCCTGAGGTATGAGAAGGGGTATTCGCCCCTATTTTTTATTATTCTTTTTCATAATAATTATTTTTAGAATAATAATGAGAATGGATGCAAATGCCAATGGCGTTTCATGATTTGATGGCGCGGATGACGGTTTTGATTTCGTCGATGAGTGTTTTGCGTTCGACGATGAGGAGGCCGATGGCATAACCCGTGGTGAAGATCGCGCTGCCTGCGAGGACGCCCATTGGGATTGGCAATGTGTTGAGCCATTCGGCAAGGGCATAGTGCATGCCCGTGCCAATGGCTGCGGCGATGAGTGGGGGGGCATAAGTTTTGGCGATGGGGATATCGACATATGCGCGGACGAGGATGAGTGCGAGGATGAGGCCGACGATGGCGATGGCGTTCATGCTTATGGCAATGCCGATTGCTTCCATGTGATGGGCGAGGTAGGGGGCGAGGATGAGGAGGATGAGGGCTTGAGCCGAGGCGAATTTTGCAATGCTTTTTGGGCTGCCGATGCTGTAGAACAGGGCGTGTACGTCGTCGAGTATGGGGCGACAGAGGGAGTAGATGATGAGCCATTGAAGCAGGGGGGCGGCAGGTGCCCAGTCGGGTTTGAAGATATGTATCCATCGGTTGGCTTCGAGCGCGAGTACGAGGGAGATGGGGACTGTGGTGCGGAGGATGAGGCGCGTGGTTCGGCGGTATGCTGCGGAGAGTTGGTCGCGGTTGTTCTGGTAGCGCGCGTACACTGTGGCGGTGATGCGTACGATGACCATGGTGATGGCCCCGCTGGGTATTTGTGCAAAATTGTGTGCGGCGTCGTATATGCCGCGCAGGCTTAACCCGAAGAACAGGCTGATGATGAGTTTGTCGTAGTGTTGGACGAAGATTTTGGGTATGCCGCCGATCCAGAACCAGATACCGTAGCGGATCATGCGCTGCGCGGCTTGCGCGTTGAAGGTGTGTAGCTGGTTCAGGGGAGGGGGATGGCGGAGCCAGACGACGGTGCAATAGAAGAGGATATAGGTGACGCTGTACGGGAAGAATCCGAGGATGAGTGCCCATTTGCCATATCCGAGGTAGGCAACGGCGAGGCCGACGAGGGCTGCGAGAGTGGTTCCTCCTGCATGTGCAACGGCGAGGCGTCCAAATTCGAGGTCGCGTTGAAGCTGGGTTTCTGCGGTGAGTGCGGCTGTTCGGAGGAGTTCGAAAGCGCCCAATATGCCCAGGGCTATGGCGACTTTGGGGTAGGTTAGGGTATCTGTAAAGCCGAGGTAGGTGTTGAATGTGTGGGTGAGTTCAAACAGGTGTTCGGAATAGAGGGCGATGCACAGGGCGAAGAGTGTGCTGATGCTGCCCAGGCCAATGCTGAGTACAAAATGGGTGGGGGCGAGGTCGTGGACGCGGTCGTGTTCGTGCAAGAGGGCGTAGTGCAATCCGAGGTCGCGGATGGCGATGACGAGGGCGAGGATGGAATAGGCCGTTGTGATGGCGCCAAAGTCTTTGGGTACGAGGATCTGATAGAGCAGCAGGAGGACGGCGAAGTTGATGAGTCGCGCGGGATAGGTGCTGCCGAAGGTTTGTATTGCGCCGTGCGCTATGCGCTGGATGGCGGATTTTTCAGTTGGTGGTTTTTTCATTGTATATGCAGAGGGGAATTGCGATGAGGAGGATGGCGATACCGCCGAGTGTGATCCATCGCGTGGGGGCTACGATGGGGTCGCGGTAGGTGAGTTCGACGGTGTGTTCGCCGGGTTCAAGTGCGACTGCGGTCCAGAGGTAGTTGGCGCGTATGAGGGGTTTGGGTTCGCCGTTGACGGTGGCAGTCCAGTTGGGGTGGTGGTTTTGCGAGATGACGAGGATGCGGGGTCCTGGGGCTGTTGTGCTGAGTTTGAGATGGCCCCGATGTTCGTTGTATTCGAGGCGTTCAATGCTGCCTGTTTCGCTGGTGTTGGGGGTGGAGGTGATGCCGGGATTTTCTTCGAGTAGTGCTGTTTGCTCGGGGTTGGTATTGGGGTCGCCCAGTTTTTGGAGGATCTGGTTTTCATCGGGGATGATTTCGTATTGGGGCGCGAGATAAAACCATGGTAGTGCGCCGGGGTTGCGGTAGATGTGCAGGCCCTGACGTCCGGCAATTTTTTGGAGATATGGATCACCCAGTTCAGATGGGGCGACGATGTATCTGGTGTTGAGGAGGTTGCGGATCGCGGGGTTGGGGTTGTAGAGTGCATCGGATTTGAGGATGTGGTCGTAACGCCTGATGGCGAAGTCGTGAAATCCAGTTACGAGGTCTATGCCGGGCAAGGGCATCTGGTTGTGGTCGGGTAGCGCGAGTACGCGGAAGAGGCTGTTGTCGCGTTTGAGGAATGCAACGGCGTCGGCGTTGACGCGCTCGCGGGGTGGAACGCGGTTGGGGTTGACGTAGTTGAGAAATAGTTTGTCAATGCGCCAGGTGTCGATGAGGAGGACGGTGAGGAGTACCAGGACAAAGGTGTGGATTTGGAGTTTGTTTTGTGCGCGGAGATACGAGATGACGGTGAGTATGCCGACGAAGAGGGCTGCGAGTAATGCGCCCTGTCCTGTGAGGGGAAGATTATTTCGGGCGATTTGGAGGCGGGGGGCGGGTATGTCCGTCCAGACGATGTTTTGCCAGAGGGATAGGAGCGCGGAAGGGGCAAAGGCAAATAGGAGGAGGATTGCGGTGCATATTCCGCCTGTGATGCCGAGTTTTTTCGCGGTATCAGAGGTGATGTCGTCGGTTATGAGGCGGTGGAGGCCGTACGCGCCGAGGGCGCATAGCGCAAAGGAAAAGAGGAAGGCGATCATGCCGGGTGCGCGCAGTACGTTGACGCCGGGGACGATGTGAAAGAGGAGTTTGTGCAGGGGGATGTGGGGACCGAGTGCGTAGGCGACTGCGAGTATGAAGAGGCCGAGGAGGAATGCGATGTGGGTTTTTTTGCGTATGCGCGAGAGGGCGAGGATGGCGAAGAAGAGGGGGACGATGCCGACGTATTCCGAGTTGATTTTGAAGGCGTTGCGTCCCCAGTATTTGTGGGTTGTTGTGTTTGTGTCAAAGCCGACGAATTCAGGGATGACGAGGGCGAATATTTCTTCGGGGTGAAGCGACCAGGATGAGGCAAATTCATATCCGTCTTCTTGTGCGGTAGCGGCGCGTTTTGACGATGTTTGTGCGTTCCAATATTGGGGGATGACGCCTTCTGCGCCTATGGCGAGGCCCAGGCAGATCGCGCCTGCCGATAGGAGGGTTTGATAGAGGGCGGTTTTTGTGTTTCGGGTGCGGGACAATCCCCGTATGAGTTTGTAGAGAAAGAGCAGGCCCAGTGCCCAGAGGGCAAAGTAGGCCATCTGGAGGTGCGGGCTGTAGATGGCGATGCCGACGGTGCCGCCGAGGATTAAAAAATAGATGATGCGCCGCGTGTCCATGCCGCGGTTGAGTGCCCAGTACATGAGGGGGAAGAGGCCAATGACGGTCATTTTTGCATAGTGCCCGGCATGGGTGAAGGTGAGGAATGCAGGGGCAGAGGCGTAGGCCGCACCCGCGATGAGGGCGGCGAGGGGATGGAGGCCAAAGCTGCGTGTGCAGAGGTACATGAAGTATCCGGCTGTGAACATGGCGAAGATATAACGCCAGCCAAAATAGCGGTGTTCGCTGGTGAAGAGGTCGATGATGACGAGGGGATAGTATTGGGATCGCAAGGCGGACGATGCTGGCATGCCACCCATGTATCGACTCCAGTTTTTTGGTGGCAATTTGCTCAGGGCCTCTGTAAAGGGTTCGTTGCCTTTGTGAAATTCTGTACCGGTGTCGGTGCCGTAGATTACATCGCCCGTGATGAGGAAGTGATAGAAATAGATAGTCGTGAGCAGGGCAAAAAAGACAATGGGTACCCAGGGGCGGGATAGGAAGCGGGTGAAGTCAAACGCCGATTTGGTCTGGGTGGATGGACTACGCCTGCGTCGTTTGCTCATTGTTGGGGTTCCTGTAGTGAGTTATTGGCAACTTTCAGATAGACCTCTTCTTGCGCTTGTGCTGTGCGGTCCCAGGTGAATTGTGCAGCCCATTTGCGGCCCGCTGTTCCCAGGCGTTTGCGCAGGATAGGATCGCCGAGCAGGCGTTTCATGGCGCTGGCGAGTGCCTGGGGATTTTCCGATGGGACGAGGAGGCCGGTTTCATTGGCGCGGATGGCATCTGTTAAGCCGGGGATGTCGGTGCCTATGACGGCTTTGGCTGCGGCTGCGGCTTCAATGGCGACGATGCCCCAGCCTTCGTAGCGCGAGGGGATGCAGACGAAGAGGGCGTGGCCTATGAGAATGTTTTTTTGTTCGGGTGTGACGGCGCCGGTGAATCCGACGCGGTTTGCGATGTTGAGATCATTGGCGATGGATCGTATTTCGCGTTTGCTTTGCGGGGTTCCGCGTCCCGAGAGGATGAGGCGAATATGCGGTGCGTTGAGTTTGGCAAAGGCGGATAGGAGGATGTCGATGCCTTTGTTGTGGATGTCCATGCGCCCAAAATAGAGGATGTAGTTTTCTTCTGCCCAGGGGGCGTCGAAACAGATTTGATCGACGCCGGTATAGACGAGGTGAAATTGTGCGTTTGTCGCGCGTTTTTCAAGCTGGCGCGTGACGGTGGGCGAGATGGTCAGGATGTGCGGGTGAAGGCGCAGAGCGCGCTGTTCGGCTTTGCGGGCAATGTGGCCGAGCACGGGATATTTTGCAGTGGCGTGGTCGTCCATGAAGTGGAAGAATTCGAGGAGGCTGTCGCGCCTTTTTTTTTCGGAGACGTAGAGGGGGGCAAAGGCCGAGAATTGATGGACCCACAGGTCGGTGTTTGTTCGGGCGATTTCGCGGGAGGCATAGTGGGCAAAGCTCATTCGGCTGAGGAGATACGAGCGGTCCGATCCCACGCGGCGGATGTGTACGCCTTCTCGGGTTTCTTCTCTGGGTGCGTTGGGATACGCGCCTGATAGAAGGGTGATCTGGTGTTTGTGCGATAGGCGACGGGCTATTTCATAGGTGCGCAGGGCACCGCCCCCACCACACCAGGGGTTGTCGATGTCGTCGTATAGGGTGTGTAGAATTTTCATTATAGATGGTTCATTCCCGGAGCATCTGGTCTATGACGTCGAATAAGTCGCGACCGATGTAGTTTATGCGGTTGCGCGTTTGTCGGTCGATTTCTGCAAGGGCGTTTTCACCAGAGCCGGTGCGCACGAGGGCTGCGCGACAGCCGGCGTTCCATCCGGCTTCGAGGTCGGTTGCGTTGTCGCCTATCATGATAGAACCCGCGAGGTCGATGTTGTGTTCACTGGCGGCGCGCAAAATCATGCCCGGCGCGGGTTTGCGACAGGTGCAGTTGTCTCGCCCGTGATGGGGGCAGTGGTAGATGGCATCGATGGATGCGTTGCAGGCTGACAATTGATGTTTGAGTTCGCGGTGGATCTCAGAGAGTCCAGGTTCTGTGAGCAGGCCGCGTCCGATGGCGGATTGGTTGGTGATGACGATGACGGGATAACCGGCCTGGTTGAGGCGCGCAATGGCTTCTCCGGCGCGGGGTATGAGCTGGAGTTGTTCCACGCGATTGAGGTCGTGGACCTCGATGTTGATTGTGCCGTCGCGGTCGATGAATGCTGCGGGTTGTGCGTTCACAGGCTTCCTTTGGTCGAGGGTATGCCGCTGATCCTATTGTCGAGGGTGACGGCCTGTCGCAGGGATCGGGCGACGGCTTTGAAGATGGCTTCCATGCCGTGGTGCGCGTTGTTGCCGCGGATGAGGTCGATGTGCAGGTTTAAGCGGCCGTTGTGCGCGAGTGCGGTGAAAAATTCGAGGCCCAGGGCTGTGGGAAATGCGCCGATGCGTTCTTCGGCAAATGTGGCGTTGTAGATGAGGTGCGCGCGGCCTGATAGATCGACTACGGCGCGGGCGAGGGCTTCGTCCATGGGTACATAGGCGGAGCCGAATCGCGCGATGCCGGTTTTGTCGCCCAGTGCGTTGGAGAGGGCAAGGCCCAGGCAGATGCCGACGTCTTCGACGGTGTGGTGGGCATCGACTTCGAGGTCGCCTTTGCAGGTGACGGTGAGGTCGAATAAACCGTGGCGGGCAAGGGCTGTGAGCATGTGGTCAAAGAAGCCGATGCCGGTGTCGATATTTGACTCTCCCTTGCCCGTGAGGCTGAGGGTGAGGTCTATGTCGGTTTCAGAGGTTTTGCGCTGGATGTGTGCGGTGCGAGAGGACATTGGTGTGCCTTTTTTAAAGCGAATAGACGAATAGACGAATAGACGAATCAACGAATAGACGGAACGGGGTACAACTGGCCGTCTCTCAGGCCAGTTCATCGGCGAATCGGTGGTCAGCAGGTTCGGGGAGTGTGCGGTCAATCTGGTCGTGTTTGTATCCAAAGCCGGGTCCTGTGACTGTGGAGATGTCGATGTGGCCGTTTTGTCGGCGATAGACGCCGGGGTGTACAGCGGCTTCGGGGATTGAGGCGTCGGGGTAGAATTGCATGGCGTTGGTTTCAAAGCCCATGACGGTGCCGGCATGGGCGGTGAGGAGGGCGTGGGGGATTTGCGCGAGCATGGGATTTGTGAGGTCCTGTACCATGAGTGTCATGCCGTGTGCGCGCGCCCAGCAGAGGGAGAGCAGGGCGCCGGTCTGGGTTTTGCAGGTTTTGAGTGCGACGCCGGTCCAGCCGAGTTGTCGTCCCAGGCGGATGATGCGCCAGTCGTGCGCGCTTTCGTCCATGAAGAGGGGTTTGCGTGCGGAGATGCTGTGTACAGGGAGGGGGTTTTCAGAGAGTTCATAGGCGAAGGGCTGTTCGACGTAGAGGATCATTTGATAGATGCGCGGGTGGTCGGTGAGGAGGCGGTCCAGGATGTCGTTGACGTAATCGACTTGTTGGACGGTACAGTTGAAGTCTGTGCACAACCACATGGCGTTGTTTTCGATGCCGATTTGTCCGATGCGGACGATGCGGTCGTAATCCCATCCGGGCTCTTGTCCGGTGAGTTTGATTTTGAGGCAGGTGATGCCGTCGCGGCGTATCCAGTCGGGGAGGACTACGGGATAGCCGTCGTCGGGTTCTTCGCCTGTGCGTTCGGCGTCGTCGAGGAGGTCGTTGCCGCCTACGGCGTGCCATGCGGGCAGGCGGTTTGGTCGCGGGCGGATGAGGTAGTTTTCGGGATAGCGACAGGTGAAGTTGTCGTCGATGTCGTCGGCGGGGTCGAGGTAGTGCGCGAGGTCGGCGTTCATGAATTCTGCGTTGTACGTGTCGTAGATGTCGATGTTGTGGCAGATGCCATAGGCGTCGTGCAGGGCGAGGTCATAAGCCGAGGCGCAGACGAGCGCGGATAGGCGGGGCATGTCGCCTGTGGTGTTTTGTTGTTCGATGTTGAAGGCCCAGAGGAGGTCGGGGAGGATGTTTTCCTGGACTATGTGGCCGATTTCGATGGGGTGACCGGCGGTGTCGATATCTGCATAGGCGCGTCCGATTTTGAGGCAGAAGTTTTTCATAGCGGTTTCCCGGATGGCGTATGTGAGGTGCGGCGATGGCCATGCCCAGGGCGCGCTCAAGGGTGTTTCTCCCCAGCCAGAAGCGGTGTTGCCCAGCCTGTCTTCGACGTCGATGCGGACTCTTACGCAGGTGACGCTGTCGAGTTGTTCGGTGCCAAAGCGGTAGGGTATGCGCGTTTGGACGGGGAGGAAGTAGGTGGCGACGGTTTTGATTTTTATGTCTGTTGGTTTTGACATGGGTTTGTCTTTCGGGTCATTAGGTTTTGTCTTTGCTTTTCATCCTGATCATCCTTTCATCCTGCCTATCCTGATGAACTGGTCTGGAAATCGACCAGTTTTACACCGCTTCAGACAGTGTCCTTTTAAGGGCGTCTAAAAACAGGTCGTTTTCTCGTTCGGTGCCGATGGATACGCGCAGCGCCCTGTCGAGCATGGGATAGGATGTGACGTTGCGGATGAGTACGCCTTGTTCGATGAGTCCGGTGAAGACGCGGTCTGGGTCGGCGACTTCAAAGAGGATGAGGTTGGCGTGTGATGGATAGGGTGTGACGCCGTCTATTTGGGTGAGGGATTGGAAGACGCGCTCGCGTTCTGCGCAGATGAAGGCGATGCGTTTTTGTATGAGGTCTTTGTGGTTGAGGATGGCCATGGCCGCTGTGTGCGAGAAGATGTTGATGTCAAAGGGGATTTTGCCTTTGATGATTTCGTCGCGCAAGTCGGGATGGGCGATGAGATATCCAATGCGGATGCCCGCGGCGCCAAATGCTTTGGAGAGGGTTTTGAGTACGATGAGGTTGGGGTGTTTGGGCAAGAGGTCTATGGCGGTCTGGGTGTAGAATTCGCCGTAGGCTTCATCGACCATGACGAGGGCGCTGGTGCTGGATAGGAGTTTGTCGAGGTCTGTGTTTGAGATGGCGCAGCCCGTGGGGTTGTTGGGGGAGCAGAGGATGATGAGGCGCACGTTTTTTTCGCTGGCAGCGCGGCATAGAGCCGGGATGTCGAAGCCGTAGTTTTCCGTGAGGGGTATGTCGAGGACGCGTCCGCTGAATATGTCGGTGTAGAGACCGTAGAGTGAGAATGAGGGCGAGGGGATGACGACCTGGACACCGGGTGCGGATACGACGCCGAGGACGAGTTGTACGAGGGTGTTCGATCCGTTACAGACGATGAGGCCTTCGGGTTGGACGCCCACGTGGTCGGCGAGTGCTTCGACGAGGTCCATTTGCATGGGTTCGGGATAGCGCGACCAGGATTTGTCGCGGACGGCGCGCAAGATGTCGTCTTTCAAGCTGTCGGGTACGTCAAATGGGCTTTCGTTCTGGTTGAGCTTGATGGGACAGTCGTAGGCTGTGAGATGGTACCCGTGCAGGGCGCGGACTTCGGGTTTTATGTTTTGGAGGTAGGTCATGGCATCCTGATCCTGATGGCATTGGCATGGGCGTCGAGGCCCTCGGTTTCGGCCATGCTGATGATGTGGCCCGCGGTTTTTTGCAGGCGCTGGTCGGTGTATTGTAAGATGCTGATGTTTTTGGTGAAGGTGTCAACGCCAACGGATGACGCGAATCGGGCGGCACCGGCTGTGGGCAGGATGTGGTTGGTGCCCGCGTAGTAGTCGCCCACGGGTTCGGATGATGCCGCGCCGAGGAATACGGCGCCGGCATGGCGAATGGTTTGCAGGTGTGCCCATGGGTCGGCGACGATGAGTTCGAGGTGTTCGGGTGCCATGCGGTTGGCGAGGTCAATGCCTTCGGCGAGGTCGCGCACGACGACGATTGCACCAAAGCGGTCGAGTGCTTTTTGTATGGCTTCGCGGTGTGTCAAATCGGCGGCTTGTTGGACGATTTCATCGGCGATTTGCGCTGCGAGGTCGGCAGAGGGTGTGATGCAGACTGCGGCTTCGTATCCGCTGCCGTGTTCGGCCTGTGAGAGGAGGTCGGCGGCGATGTGTTTGGCGTTTGCGGTGTGGTCGGCGATGACGACGATTTCGCTGGGTCCGGCGATCATGTCGATGTCAACGGTTCCAAAGACGCGTTTTTTTGCGATTTGTACATAGGGGTTGCCGGGTCCGACGAGTTTGTCAACGCGGGGTATGGTTTCGGTGCCGTAGGCGAGTGCGGCGATGGCCTGAGCACCAAATACTTTGTAGATTTCGCGTATGCCTATGTGATGGGCTGTGGCGAGGACGGCGGGGTGTATGGCGCCGTTTGGCTGCGGGGGCGTGGCGATGCAGAGGTGCGGGACGCCTGCGATTTGCGCGGGGATGGCGGCCATGAGCAGGGTGGAGAATAAGGGGGCACTCGCGCCGGGGATGAGCAGGGCTACGCGTTCGATGGGGAGGATGCGTTTGCCGAGGATGACGCCGTCGCCGTCTTCGATGAAGTAGGATGTTTGTCGCTGGGTTTCGTGAAATTTGCGGATGTTTGCCGCGGCTGCGTCTATGATTTCGATGAATTTGGGGTCGGCGTTGCGATGGGCGGCTTTGATTTCGGTTTCGGGTACGCGGATGTCGGCGGCTTTCATGGTTATGCCGTCGTATTTTTTGGTGTACGCGAGGAGGGCGCGATCTCCCTGCTTTTTTACGGTGTGGACGATTTCCCACACGGTTGCTTCCTGTTCGGCGGAGAAATCAGGGGTGCGCGAGAGTATGGCGTCGAGTTTTGGAGGTGTACTCTGACGGTTGTATTTGATGATTTCGATCATTTTATTGCTGCTCGTTTAATTTATCCATCTGGATAGGTCGGCCTCTAATTTGGGATCCAGTTCCAGTGCCTTTTGAAAGTGGTACAGAGCTTTTGGCTGGTCGTTCAAGAATCGGGCCGTGATTTTCCCTATCGTGGCGTGTACATCAGCTTGTTTATCGTCTAACTGTAGCGATTGTTCGAAATACTCTGTCGCCTGTTTGTGGTCTTCTCCTTGTAGAGCGATATTTGCCAGAAAATTATAAGCCACAGGTAGTGGGTGAATTTGGGTTGAAAACAAGAGGACTTTCGCGGCCTCTTCCTTTTCCTGGCGGTGGTATAGACGGTAGGCGAGAATGATATACAGATTGGCTGCCTCGATTTCCTTTCCTGGGACGATTTGCCGAGCCCCTTCCTCGAGCACAGATAAAGTTAAATCGGTCAGGCCCAATTCCAATAAACTCTGTCCGCTTCCCCAGAGCAGCCAATGCGAACTCAGATTGCGTGCTATCTCTGCCCAGTATGCCCGGCGTAGTTCCAGGGCCTCTTCATCTCCCCTTTGTTGGTGTATCTCTGATGCAATGAGATAGGCAATTTTCGATTGGGGAAATTGCGCTATCGCTCGTTTGGCCGCCAGGAGACTTTGGTTAAAATCTCCTGAATGAAGGGCGGAACAGGCTGTCTCCAACAGAGAATCGACACAATGGGGATTTGTCGAGGCCTGTTTCTGCAGGTGTGCTATGCCCTGCTGATAGGCAGTGTTTTTTTTAAAGATCATGACAGTTGGGTGATCAAAGCCTACAAATGTCGGTTCACTGCCCTCATCTTTAAACACTATGCTACCCAGAGAGGGATAGTGCCTGAAGCGCTGGACCAAATCAAAACCCAACGCACCTTCTACCAATGTTCGGTAGAAAGCCGCACCCCCCGGAACCAGTTCGGGGGCGGCAGTGAATTGTTGGTAGCGGTTGATGTCTGTTATGGCTATATAATCCAGGTGGCGTAGCTGATCTTCTATAAAAATGAACTCTGCTTTACAGGTTGTGAATCCACGTAATGTAAAGAGTACTCCCATCTTGATTGGACGAACGGAATATTGCTCTGAATTGATCATTCCGCGCATAGAGAACCCACCTCTTTCGACACCGATCCGGCTATTGGCGGGGATGTGTTGGTCTATCCAGCGTGCGGCCTGGATGCGGCTGTCTTCCCTGGTATAGAGGCTGGCAAAAGCAACGCCGTAGATGGTGCTGTACATAAATATTGCAGCGCAGATCCCAACGGCCAATTTTCGCGCCCGGGCGAATTGAGGGGATCGGATGAACCAGACGCAAAAATCCGCAGCCAAAAGAGCCAAAAAGGGCAATAGAGGCAGGAGATACCTTATGGGCTTGGCCTGCAAGCCGCCGATTACATAAAAATAGATCCCGATCCAGAGCAGGATCAGTCCTTTTTGATGATCTATTTTCCAGAGGCTATACGATAATCCAAAGACGAAGAGGATGGTAAGCGGCCAACCCACCCCCAGAGGCCACAGATGGCTCCAGTGATACAGATAAGGGATGGTGTGGATATCCACCAGGCTCCAGATGGTGAGGAATTCTCCTCGGGCCCATTCCATCGCAAAACCCAGACCGTAAGGATTTGTATCCTCAAAAATGAGATCATAGTCTAATAAGAGAAAAGGCTGGAGAGCGAGCAGACACAACACGGTTGATAGACCCGCCAGCCAAATGGCGGGTGTCAGGACTGCTTTTAATTGTCGCTGACGAGTGACATGGCCGACCAGCATAACGAGTCCCATTGATAAGCCTATCAGGCGCACGGCGGCACTGAGTCCGATCAATATGCCCGTGAGTACATACCACCGCCAATCAGGTCGTTCCAATGCTCTTAAAAGGACATACACGGTGGCCAGAATCAGCAGTGTGAACAATCCATCTACGGTATAAAAATGGGCCAGTTGGATTGCTATTGGGGCTACGGCTACGACGCAAACAGCGAGCAGACCCGTCAGGTCACTGAACCACCGGGCACCCAGTAACCAGACCAGATACAGGGTCAGACAGGAAGCCAATACTGCCAGAATACGAGCGGTGAAATATACGTATCGGACCCTATCGGGTGATTTCTGGTTTGTAAAGTCCTGACGGAAAATCGTGCTGTTAAATTCCAGTACACCTCGCAAAAGATAGATGGGTAGCATACCATAGCTGGTGATTTTGGGGGATAGTGGGTCAATGGGACCTGAAGCGGCCTGGATGAGGGCCGTTTCGTCGGGATGGAAATGGTAAAATGCCCTCTCAGATTGGCCCGATTCGTCCAGTACAAACGAACTATCTCCTCTGGTCAATCCCACAAAGCGCAGCGCACAGCCCAGTATGAGGCATAATATTACGCAGTGAGAAATTTTGATCTGTGCTCTAATCCCACGCATGGGTTCGCTTCCTGAGGAGAATTTTTAATTAATAGATTACTTTGTTTAAGGGATATTCGATGATGCCTTCGGCACCCGATTTTTTGAGTTTTGGTATGAGGTCGCGCACGATGCGTTCATCGACGATGACTTCGATGGCGACCCAGTTTTCGTCGAGTAAGTTGGCGATGGTGGGGTTGTTGAGCGCGGGCAAGTTTTTGACGATTTGCGCGAGGTCGGCGCGGCGTACGTTCATTTTGAGGCCGACTTTGTCTTCGGCGTTGAATGCGCCGATGAGCAAGGTGGCGATGTGTTGCGCTTTTTCGCGTTTCCACGCGTCGCTATAGGCATGCTTGTTGGCGATGAGTCTGGGTGTGGTTTCAAACATGGTGTCTATGACGCGCAGGTTGTTGGCGCGCAGAGAGGATCCGGTTTCGGTGAGTTCGGCTATGGCATCGACGAGGCCGGGTACGCGCACTTTGGCTTCGGTGGATCCCCAGGAGTATTCGACTTGGGCGGTTATGCCCTGGTTTTTGAGGTGGTTGCGCGTGGCTGTGACGAGTTCGGTGGCGATGCGCTTGCCCTGCAGGTCCTGGATGGTCTGGATGTCCGAGTCTTCGGGTACTGCGATGATCCAGCGCGCGGGTTGCGATGTGGCTTTGCTGTAGGCAAATTCGGCGATTTCGATGATGTCGGCTTCGTTTTCGCGAATCCAGTCGATGCCTGTGAGGCCGATGTCGAGGACGCCGCGTTCGACGTAGTGCGCGATTTCCTGGGCGCGCAAAAATAAGCCTTCGAGTTCGGGGTCGTCGATGACGGGCGTGTAGGATCGGTGGCTGGCGCGGATGCGATAACCGGCTTTGGCAAATAGGGTGAGCGTGGATTCCTGAAGGCTTCCGGAAGGGAGGCCGATTTTTAGTATGGGCATGGGGGATCTGCTCCTGTATCTAACACATAAATCAAATGAGCCATCGGGCACAGCGCGCTATTCCGTTATCTAATTTATTAAAGATACGATTTTTTGTTTTTTTTGGGAAATTTAATGTATATAATTATGAAAATTCGTTTATGGGCAAAGATTTATTACGCGGGAGTTCAATACTATGGGAAAATCACATCTGGTTGGTTTGATTACGGATACACACGATAATAAACACGCGATTGAGAAGGCCGTTGCGCTTTTTAATGCGCGCGATGTGGGGCTGGTGCTGCACGGGGGGGATTATATCGCGCCGTTTAATGCGCGCTGGATGAGTGATTTGACGGTGCCTTTTGTCGGTGTTTTTGGGAATAACGATGGGGAGAAGTTCGGTCTGCGGGCGCTTTTTGAGGACCTGGGTCCGATTCACCGCCCGCCTTATGTACACGAGTGGGAGGGCAAGCGCATTTTGATGTTGCACGAGCCAGATGAGGTGGATGCCCTATCACAAAGCGGCGCTTATGATGTGATTTTTTACGGGCATACGCATGAGATTGATGTGCGAAGAGGCGATACGCTGGTGATTAATCCGGGGGAGGCGTGCGGGTGGACGACTGGGAGAGAGACGGTGGGGATTCTGGATTTGAATGCGATGGATGTGGAGATTGTGGAATTGTAGGGGAGAAGCGCAATATGAGCGAACATATTGACGGTGTTGTGGCGCTGATGCCCAGAGAGCCTGGTGTGTACATTATGAAGGGTGACGAGGGGCAGATTATTTATATCGGCAAGGCGAAGGTGTTGCGCAGCCGGGTGCAGCAGTATTTTCGCCCGAATGCCCATGATGGGCGGCGGCAGTTTCGGGCGCTGGTTCGCAATGTGCGCGATCTGGAATATATTGTTACGGATACGGAGTTGGAGGCGTTGATTTTAGAGGCGAATTTGATTAAGGCGCACAAGCCGCGCTATAATATCAGTTTGAAGGACGATAAGAAGTATCCGTATATCCGCATTACAAAGGAGGCGTTTCCCCGCGTTGTGGTGACGCGCGATGTGGTGAAGGATGGGTCGCGCTATTTGGGTCCTTATACGGATGTGCGGGCGATGCGGCGGATGGTGGAGACGATGCACCGGTTGTTTCGGATTCGGAGTTGTGATTACGATTTGCCAAAGTCCAATGTGCGGTTGTGTCTGGATTACGAGATCAAGCGGTGCGATGGTCCGTGCGAGGGGTTGATTGTGGCGGAGGCGTATCAGAAGATTGTGGATGAGGCGGTGTTGTTTTTGACGGGGCGGCATACGCAGGTTATGGCGACGCTTGTCGAGCGGATGAAGCGGGCGGCAGAGGCGCTGAAGTTCGAGGAGGCGGCGATTTATCGGGATCGCATTCAGGCGCTGGAGCAGGCTTCGAGCCGGCAAAAGGTGGTGTCCAATGATTTGGCGGATTGGGATGCGATTGCGGTTGCGCGGGAAGATGACGAGGCTTGCGGGGTGGTGATGGAGGTGCGCGATGGGCGGTTGATCGGGCGGCAGAATTATTTTATCGGGGGGGTGCTCGATGCGTCTGAGGAGGAGGTGGTTTCAAAATTTGTGCAGTTGTTTTACACGACGGCTACGTTTGTGCCGCGTGAGGTGTGCCTGCCGTGTGATATCGAGGATCGAGAGACGGTGCTCGATTGGCTTACAGCGCGTTCAGAGGGTGGGGTTGAGATGCGCGTGCCCCAGCGGGGGGATAAGTTTCGGTTGATTAAGATGGCGGAGAATAATGCGCGGTTGTTGTTGACGGAGCGGCGGTTGAAGCGCGAGAATCGCAGGTCGCAAGCGCCGACATCGGTGCAGGCACTTCAGCGCGATTTGCATCTGGAGAAGCCGCCGCGGTGGATTGAGGCGGTGGATATTTCAAATATTCAGGGGTCGGATCCGGTGGCGTCGCTGGTGTGTTTTGTGGATGGCAGGGCGCGGAAGCGCGAGTACCGGCATTTTAAAATTACGGGGTTGGAGGGGCCCAATGATTTTGCGATGATGCAGCAGGTGGTGACGCGGCGGTTTAAGCGGCTGATGGAGGAGGGCAAGAAGTTTCCGGATTTGTTGCTGGTCGATGGGGGCAAGGGTCAACTTTCGAGCGTGGTTGAGGCGTTGAAAGCGTTGGGGATTGAAGATCAACCGGTGATTGGGCTGGCGAAGCGGTTGGAGGAGGTGTTTTTGCCGGGGCTGTCCGATCCGCAGAATATTCCGAAGTCGTCGTCGTCGTTGAAGTTGTTGCAGATGTTGCGCGATGAGTCGCACCGTTTTGCGATTGCATATCACCGCAAGTTGCGCGATAAGCGGACGCTGACGTCGGAGCTTGACGAAATTCCCGGGGTGGGTCCGTCGCGTCGCGTCGCTCTGTTGAAGCATTTTGGTTCGGTGAAGCGGATTCGAGAGGCAGAGGTTGAAGAGGTGGCAGAGGTTGAGGGGGTGGGGATGAGGCTGGCGGAGGTGATTTGTGAGGGGTTGAGGAAGGTGTAGGGGCGAGGCATGCCTCGCCCTGAAGGTTAAGTTTTATTCAGCGTCAAAATGATGGTGATAGCCGTTCCGATATTGGTAAGGAGAACTGTAATCAATAAGCCGACTGTCCACTTAAAGTTGCTGTTGATTCGATTCTCGATATTCGTAAAACGGTTGTCCATGTTGTTCAATCGATTGTCGATGCTATTCAATCGGTGGTTGATCTGCTCAACGATCGCTTCAAGGGCTGCGACACGGCTTTCAATGGTGAGAACGTTCATAATGCGTCCTTTCTGTGTGCAAAGATAGTATATTCAGTTCTACGTGTTTTGTCAACGCGATATCCTCAACCGCCTTTAAGCTCTCGGATGAAACGTCCGGTGGACCTCCTTCAAATACTCCCGATCCACATGGGTATAAATCTGCGTCGTTGAAATATCCGCGTGCCCCAGCATCTCCTGCACTGCCCGCAAATCTGCACCCCCCTCCAGCAAATGCGTCGCAAAAGAATGCCGCAGCGTATGCGGACTCACCTTCTTCTCCAACCCCGCCAGCACCACGTATTGCCTCAGCAACTTCCACACGCCCATCCGCGAAAATGGACCACCGCGAAAATTCAAAAACACCTCTGACCCCGTACGCGGCTTAGCCAGACCTGGGCGCACCGCATCCAAATACGCCGTCACCCACTCAATACCCTCTGACCCAATCGGCACCACCCGCTCGCGCCCACCCTTGCCCAGCACCCGAACCACCTCCACGTCAAACAGCAAATCCGTCAGCGACAACCCGATCAACTCCGACACCCGCAGCCCCGCCCCATAAAGCATCTCTATAAGCGCGCGATCGCGCAACCCTAAGGGCGTCTCCACATCCGGCGCCAACATCAACCGCTCAACCTCGTAAATATTCAACACCGACGGCAGCTTTCGCCCCAACTTAGGCGGCTTCAAATGCTCTGTCGGATCTCGACGCGCGAGACCTTCTCCCAACAAAAACCTGTGAAACATCCGCACCGCCGTCAAATTGCGCGCCACACTCGACGCCTCCAGCCCCATCTCCGAAAGCAAATTCAACAGCGCGGACACCTCTGCCTGAGAAATCTCATCCGGCGCATCAATCCCCAAATCCGTCAACAGCGTCAAATACCTGTTCAAATCGCGTTGATATGCACTTGCCGTATTATCCGACAACCCGCGCTCCAGCGTCACAGAATCGAGAAACCGCTGCAACGCGCGTTCCAGTTCTGGGGCAATTTGTATCTGGTTTATAGGCATGGTTTGCCCTATCTAACTGTATTATACTTCGAGAAATTTCGGATAGGTCGTCAGGTTTTCGAGTCCGTCTTCGGTGACGACGGCGAGGTCTTCGATGCGCACGGCGCCCCGGCCCGGGTAGTAGAGGCCCGGTTCAACGGTGACGATGTGCCCGGCGCGGAGGGTGTCCGGGGTTTTGCCGATGCGCGGGGGTTCGTGGATTTCGAGGCCCAGGCCGTGACCGGTGCCGTGGAAGAAGCCCTGCATGCGGCCGTCTATGTTGCCGGTTTCGAAGTTGCGGTTTTCAAATAGTTCGGTGAGTGCCCGATGGATGTCCTGGCCGTCTGCGTCTGCGCGGATGCTGTCGAGGACGAGGTTTTGTCCGGCGAGGACCGCGTCGTAGATGTTCTGGAGGTCGGCAGAGGGTTCGCCTTTGACGACGGTGCGGGTGAGGTCGGCGAAGTAGCCAGTGGTGTTTGAGCGGGGGAAGATGTCGATGATGATGGATTGGTGCGCGTGCAGGGGTCCGCTGCCTTCGTTGTGGGGGTCGCAGGCCTGGTCGCCACCGGCGACGATGGTGTGACCGGCTGTGTAGTCGCGTTCGAGGAGGAGAAAATTTATGTCGCGTTTGACGCGTTCCGAGGTGAGGGGTTCGCCGTTGTGGTAGAGAGTGTCGCCGCGGATTTCCGAGTTGCGGATGAGGGTTATGGCGGCGTCCATTGCGGCTTCGGTGTGTTGTTGTGCTTCGCGGATGTATTCGATTTCTCGAGGGGTTTTGATTTCCCGGTCGGGCCAATACGCGCCTTCTGGAAATGCCACGGTGTATCCGCGTTCGCGCAGGTCGTCTGCCGTGGCTATGGCAAAGGCGCGGGGGACGTTCAGGTGGGTGATGTTTTTTTCCTGCAGGACTTCGTGTAAGGCATCGATTTGAGAGGGTTCTTCGTTATTTTTTTTTGCTTTTTCCTGGTATTCGGATAGGGAGAGTACATGATCGACCTGGGCTTGCGCGCGGGCGCGGTCGCGTTCCAGGTCGGACATGAGGAGGTGTTTTTCTTCGCCGATTTGAAAGAAGATGAAGGGGTCGGGCGCGAGGAAGCGCGTGGCGTAGTACATGTCGGCGTCGGTTTCGCTGGCGGCTATCACGAGCCGCGCTTCAGAGGTGCTCATTACTTGGATCCTTATATTTTGAGGGATAGGAAGCGACGGCGACCATCGCGCATGATGACTGAAAATGCGGCGTTTTTCCCTTTTTTGAGTTTGGATACGGCAGTTTCAAAGTCGTGTACTGTTTTGATGTCTTGCTGAAAGGGGCTTTGACGCACGCCAAAGATGATGTCGCCTTCGCTGAAGCCGGCGTTGCGCGCTTCGCGGGAGACGTCGGTGACGACTACACCTGTGGTGTTTTCAGCGATGCCGTATTCTGCGATTGTTTTCGCGGTGATGTCGTGGACGGTGAGGCCGATTTCTGAGACGGATGCATTTTCTCGTTCTTTTTCGGGCGCGTCATCAGCGCTGGCCAGGTCTTCGGGTAGGCGTTCGCCCAGAGTGACGCGGATGGTCAAGTTTTCGGTGTTGCGCCTGATGGCGAGTGTTACGGTGTCGCCCGGGTGTTTGCGGGCGACCAGGCTCTGGAGGTGGTTGGGTCGATTGACGGGTTGGCCATCTACTGAGAGGACGATGTCGCCTTCTTTGAGGTTGGCTTTTGCGGCCGGGGTATTGGCCAGGACATCGTTGATGAGTACGCCTTTGGGACGGTCAAGTCCAAAAGCCTCTGCTGTTCCCGCATCTACGGAACCGAGGTTGATGCCGATATAACCGCGTTTGACTTTGCCGTGTGCAACGATGTCGTCCATTACTTTTTTGGCGAGGTCTATGGGTACTGCAAAGCCATAGCCGATGAAGGATCGGTTGGATGTGGCGATGGCTGTGTTGACGCCGATGACTTCGCCGTTGAGGTTGACGAGGGCACCGCCCGAGTTGCCCGGGTTGATGGCGGCGTCGGTCTGGATGAAGTCTTCGATGCTCAAGCCCTGCTGGTCGCGAATGATGTTGATGTCGCGGCCAACGGCGCTTACGATGCCGGCTGTGACTGTGGATTTGAGGTTGAGGGGCGCGCCTACGGCGAGTACCCATTCGCCTATTTCAACGGCGTCTGATTTGCCTATGGTTGCGGGTTTTAGTCCCGTGGCGTCAATTTTGATGACGGCGATGTCGGTGCGCGGGTCAGAGCCGACGAGTTCGGCGTCGTATTCGCGGTTGTCGCTGAAGGTGACGGTGAGTTTTTCGGCGTCACCCGCGACGTGGTGGTTGGTGAGGATATAGCCGTCGGCAGTTATGACGATGCCCGATCCCGTGGTTTGTGGGTCTGGCATGGGCTGTGGTCTTCGGTTTCTCGGGTTTGGCCTTTCTTCGAAGTCAAAGGGGAAGGGGAAGCCGCGGCGGCGAGGCATGTCCTCTGCACTGAGGGTGACGTTGATGGTCACGACCGATGGGGTGACTTCTTTGGCAATGGCTTTGAAGGCGGTGTTATAAGCTTTGATTTGGGCAATGGCCTGTTTTTCTTCGGGTGTGAGTGCGGCTTCGCCCGTATGGGCGGGGGACAATAGCAGTGCGATGAGGCCCAATAGCGCGATGGTGCGGTGTGTCATGGCGGGTAACTCCTTTTGGAATTTGGAATTAAGAATTTTGACGGTTAGACCCACGACCCTGTTGGATGGTTCCGAGAAATTCTACAAATCGTATTGATCGATCTTCCGATACAACGTGCGCACGGCCATGCCGAGTAGTTTTGCCGTGCGTTCGCGGTGGCCTCCGGTTACGCGCAGGGCATTGGCGATGGCTTCGCGTTCGAGTTCTCGCAAGGGGCGTATGTCTTCTTCGGTAGCAGGTGCAGGTTTTAAACCTGCACCTGCGTCGGTTTCTCTGATTTCCGTGTCTTCTATGGGTGTGTCATAGATGGGGAGTACGGGTGTTGGTGTATTTTGTACAGGCGTTTGCATGCTTTGCATGATATAGGCTTTGAGTTCTTTGACGTCTTTGGCGACTTCGAGTATGGCCCAGTAGAGCAGGTCGCGATCGGATTCTGCAGGTGTTTTGCCCGCGAGGACGGGCAGGTAAGAGGGTTCTGCCACCGGGGATGTGTCGAGGAACTGCGCGAGGTCCGCGGCGGTTATGTGTCGGGTTTTGGATAGGACCATGAGGCGTTCGATGAGGTTGATGAGTTCTCGGACATTGCCCGGCCAGTGGTATTGCTGGAGTGCGTTCATCGCGTCGGGTGCGAATTCTATGGGGGGCATGCTCAGTTCGTCGCTTTGTTTTTGGATGATGTTTTGCGCGATGAGGGGGATGTCCTGGGGATGGGCGCGCAGGGGGGGCATTTCGATTTCTATGACGCGAAGGCGCTGGTAGAGGTCTTGCCGAAATTTGCCTTCGGCAACGGCTTGTTGCAGGTTGCGATTGGTGGCGGCTATGACGCGGACGTCAACAGCTATTGGGGCGGTGCTGCCCAGGCGGGTGACTTCTCTGGCGTCGAGGACGCGCAATAAGCGCACCTGTGCAGAGAGGGACATTTCGCCGATTTCATCGAGGAAGACGGTGCCGCGGTTGGCGGCTTCAAAGATGCCGGATCGCTGTGTGCGCGCGTCGGTAAATGCGCCTTTTTCGTGGCCGAAGAGTTCGCTTTCGAGGAGGGTTTCGGGGATTGCGCCGCAGTTGATGATGAGAAATGGTTGGTCGCTGCGCGCGCTTTGCCGGTGGATGGCTTCGGCGATGAGGTTTTTCCCCGAGCCGCTTTCTCCGGTGATGAGTACGCTGACGGGGGTGGGCGCGATTTGTGCGATGCTTTCCCGGATTTGTTGCATGGTGTCTGAGCGGCCCAGGATGGCGGTGTCGGGCGGGGTGCGTTTTTGCGTCAGGGCGTCCTGCAATTCTACGGGGATGAGTGGATAGGAGAGCAGGACATCGGGATCTAAGGTTGTTTGGAGTTGCGTGCCGCCTTGTGTGGTGATGACGAAGATGGGGATTTTTTCAGGTCGGTCGGATAATATGTCGGCCAGTTGCACTTCGGGCAATGTGGTTTCGTCCAGGATGAGGAGGTCAAACGGGTTTTCTGAGAGGAGTTTTCTGGCGGGTCTCACGCTGTTGGTGACGAGGGTTTGCCAGCCGAGTTCTTCGAGTGCAGCGCGCAGGTCCCGGCCCAGTTCGGTGGGCTGTTCGACGATGATGAGGGCTTCTTTTTGGTCGGTGGGCATGGTTATTGTCGTTGTGCTTTTATTTGTTGAATGAGCTTTTCCGCGCCAATGCCGTACATGCTGGCCACGCCGTGGCTGCGTTTGATGGCTTCGAGTTCTTGTAAGGCTTGTTCAATATTGTTTTGTGCCGCATAGCATTCTGCGACTTTCATTTGTGCGGATACGATCCACATGACCCCCGCGTTCTGGTTGTAGCGCATGATCAAAAATTCTCGGAGTGCGTTGGCATAGTCGGCCATTTCAAAATAGTTTTCTGCAATGGCGTATTGGATGTTGGCTTTTTCGTTTTCTTCGGTCACGAGTTTGAGCAGGGGCCGAAGTTCTGCAATGGCTTGTTCGTGGGCGCCTTTGTTGGGGAGATATATGGTGCCGATGTCGATGCGGGCGTCCAGGGCGAGGCGGTCCTGGGGAAATTCTCGGATGAGTTGGCGCGCAAAGTTGATGGCGAGGTCATAGGCGTTGAGGTTGCTGTAATTTTTTGCGAGTTTGTGGAGGATGCCGGGTTTTTCGGATTTGGCGACGCCTTTTTCAATGGCGTTGCGATATGCGCGTGCAGAGAGGTTGTATTCTTCGTTGCGTTCCCAAAATGCGGCGAGTTCGAGGTTGGCATCTACCCAGTGCGGGCTGTCGGGATAATTTTTTATGAAGGTGGTGAGTGCGTTGAGATAGGGGTCGTTGTTGCCGTCTTTGTCGGGTCCTTCGTCGCGATAGGCGCGGATGATGTAATAGCGCGCGTCGGCTTCTGCTTCGGTTCTGGCGTATTTTTTGGCGATGTCTTGAAAGATTTGTCGCGCTTTTTTGGGGTTTTTGACGGCGAGTTGATATCTGCCTTTTTCGACTTCGAAGCGGGCGATCCATTCGGTTGCCGTTTTATAGGTTTTTTTGAATTGGCCCGCGGCTTTGTTGGCTTCGCCAACGCGCCGGAGGCGGTAGAGGCTCAGGACTTCGCGGGCGGCCATGGTTTCGTTGCGCGCAGGTTCTGGTACGCGCTGGTACGCGGCGATGGCCTGGGCGTATTTTTCCGTTTGATAGAGGAGGTCGCCTACAGCCTGATCCGCCTGTGTGCCGAGCGGGCTGTTGGGGTATTTTTTGGAGAATTCGCGGAAGGCGGTGAGGGCTTCTGATGTGCGGTTGAGATATGATAGGTGTTCGGCGCGCGTGTAGGCGATGCTGTCGGCGTCGGGTGCTTGTGGATATTTTCGGAGGTACATGTTATAAGTTGTGACGGCTTTGTCGCGCTGGTTGTTTTGCGCATAGGATTCGGCGAGGCGGCGCAATAGTTGAGGGGTGGTGTTGTGGGTGATCAGGCTTTCGTCTATTTCTATGGCGCGTTGATAGTTGCCCAGGCGATGGTGGCTTTCCGCCAACAGGTCGCGGGCAGACCGCTGGAGTGCGAGCGAGGGAGATGCGGATAGGAGTTCGGAGAATGCTTCGGCGGCGCTGGCGTAAAATTCCCGGTCGAGGAGTATGCGTCCCAGTTGAAATTGCGCGTGGGATGTCAGGTCGCTCTGGGGGTAGTTGAAGAGGAAGTTTTTCAGGGTTTCTTCGGCGCGCGCGTGTTGTTGTTGCTGTGCCTGACACAGGCCGATGCCATAGGTGGCTTTTTCACTGTGTGTGGGATTGTCGGATTTTTTCTGTACCTGGAGGTACAGGCTCAGGGCGCTGTCGATGTGGGTGTTGGAAAAGTGGGCGTCGGCGATTCGCAGGAGGAGGTCGGGGCTGTTGGCGTGTGTTTTGCTATAGGCGCGATAGGCGCTCAGACGCGTTTGCGCGCGGAGGGTGTCGGGTTGTATGTGGGCTGTTTCTGTGTGTATGACGGTGAGTGCGGCGTCTTTTGTGTGGTCGTTGTCGGGGAATTTTTGGATGAGTATTTTGAGTGTTGTGAGGCCCCTGTCTTGCCATTGGTCTGGGGATTTGTTTTCGAGGGTGGCTCTGCGGGCCTGTTTTAGATAGCTGTTGCCGAGGAGATAATAGGCTTCAGGTACCCAGGGGGGCGCGTTGTTGAATGTTTCGTCGGATGTGTCGGCCGATGGGGGTGTGTCGGCGACTGTGTCGTCGTTAGCCGACGCGGGCAGGTCCTCCTGTGCCCGCCCGTCAGCCAATGCGAGGATGGCTTCGGCTGCGCGTGCGGCTTCGGCTGCAAGGGCGAGTGTGTCGTCAGGTGTGGTTGCGGGCGTGTTTTCAGGGGTTTCGTTTGATGGTTCGACGAGTATGTGTTCATAAGCCGAGGGGGGTATTCCCTGGATTGTCAAGGCGGTTTCGAGGTGGGTGATTGCGCGGTTGTAGTGTTTTTGGTTGTAGAAGGTTTTGCCGAGTTTTAATTGCGTGTGTGCATCGTCGGCGATGCCGGGCAGGTTGGCGAGGAGTTCGATATAGGTGCGGTCTCGGTCGGTCTCGGTGCCGTATTCGGTGAGGAGTTGGATGCGCGTTTCCGCTGTTTCAGCGCGTGCGGCGTCGCCGTGATTTTTGATGTAGGTGCGGTATTCTCGCAGTGCGAGTGCGGGTTCTCCGGTTTTTTCAAATACGCGGGCAAGGCCGTATTGACCTTCAGAGGCGTAGTGCGCGCTTGCGCTGTCGATCAGGGTGCGGTAATTTTCGGCTGCGAGGTCGTGCCAGTGCAGGTCTTCGCAGATTTGCGCGATGAGGAGTCGCGCTCTGGCTTTTTCGCCGGGGGATTGTATGCGCGTGAGGTATGTTTGATAGGCGGATAATGCCTTTTGATGCGTTCCAAGCGCGCGCCAGATGTTTCCGATGTCGCCATAGGCCTGGATACTGATGTCTGTGTCTGGATATTTTTCCTGAAGATTTTTAAAGGCGTCCAGGGCATTGCGATAGTTTTTCAGGTCTGCAAATGCGCGCCCATAACCTATGAGGGCATGGGCGTGGAAGGGGCTTTTGGGGTAGGTTCTTAGAAATGCGGCGTAGCGCTGTCGTGCACTTTCGCTTTTGCCGAGTTTGCGTTTTGCATTTGCACTTCCCAACAGGGCTTGTTGGCGACGGGTGTTGTTCGGTATTGTTGCGAGGGCGTTGTTATAGGTTTTTTCAGCGCTTGCCCAGTCGTTTTTGCGGGCGTGCCACGCGCCTGTGATGAGGTGCGAGTTCTGGGCGGCGGGTGTCGTGGGATATCTGGCGCGCAGGTTTGCAAAGATGCGCTCTGCTTCGGGCAAGTTGTCGCGCGATAGGGCGATGTTGCCCATTTCGAGGAGGGCGTCGGGTTTGTGTTTTGCAGGACCGGGACGTTCGGAGAGGGTGCGAAATTGCGCGAGGGCTTCTTCGGTGCGCGATTCTTCGAGGAGGACGCGGCCCAGGTTGAAGGTGGCTTCGTTGATCAGGGATGATTTGGGATATTGTTCGACGAGTTGACGATAAGCCGCGCCCGCTTCTGATAAGGCGCCGCCTTTGTGGTAGTTTTCGCCGGCTGATAAGAGGTCCTGGGGCGCGTTTGTCGAGGCGGGATAGGCCGCGTGTACCTCGCGATAGGCTCCGCCAGCTCGGGTGTGTTCTCCGAGTTGGCGGAGGGCATTGGCGCGTGTGCGCATTGCAGTGGCTACTTCGATGTGGGTGGCGTAGCGGTCGATGAATTGTTGAAGGGCTTCGAGTGCGAGGTCGTATTGTTCGGCTCTGGCATATGCCTGCCCAACGCGCAGCATGGCATCGGGCAGTCGCTTGCTGGTGGGGAAGTTGATGATGAATTGCTTGTATTCTCGCGCGGCGTCGGCATAGAGGCCATCTTTGAAGATCCGCGTGGCGAGTTCGTAATGGGCGTTTTCATCCTGGGTCCCCTGCGCGCAGAGGTGGGATGAGATGAGGAGGATGCAAAATGCAGTGGCGATACCGCGGGTTAATATGTTCATAAAGATCATGTAGAAATTCCGCATGGTATTGTAGGGGACGGCCCCCATATAGAGGCATTACGGGGCAGGCTCCCGTGTGTCATCGCGGCATGCAGTTGAGCCGCGATCCAGAAGGTTCTTTATTTTTTGAATGTATTATATTTTACCAAAAGCGTCAATGGGAGATAGTGTTTTGGAGATTGTCGAATACGCTTATGCAAAGCTCAACCTGGGGCTGAAGATTCTCGGGCAGCGCAGCGATGGGTTTCACGATATTTTGTCGGTTTTTCAGACTGTGGATCTGTGCGATCGCCTCGTTTTTGAGCCAGCGGAAGAGGGGCAGATTATTTTGTCGTGCGACGATGCGGATTTGCCCACGGGTCCAGAAAATCTGGTGTATAAGGCGGTTCTGGCGTTTCGGTCTTATACGGGGATGGATCGCGGGGTGGCGATTGCGATAGAGAAGCGGATTCCGATGGCGGCGGGTTTGGGTGGGGGAAGTTCAGATGCAGCGGCTGTGTTGCGGGTTTTGAATCGGGTGTGGGATGCGGGTCTTTCAGGTGACGAATTGCGCGAGATCGGCGCGTCTATAGGGTCCGATGTGCCGTTTTTTGTGCGGCAAAAGGGTACGGCAGTGGTTTCGGGGCGGGGGGAGCATTTGCGGTATGTGCCGTGGTCTGCAGATGTGGCGTATGTGCTGGTTTGCCCGGGGTTCCAGGTGCATACGGGCTGGGCGTTTGCAAATTATAAAAAGACCTTGACAGAGCATGGTGAATATGATAGTTTCCTTAATTCTGTAAAAAATTTGCCCGTTTCGGGTTTTTTTGAGCGTATTGAGAATGATTTTTTGCCTCTTATTGTTCAATCGCATCCAGAAACGCGCGATATTTTGTCGCGGTTGACAGATGCCGGCGCAATCGTTGCGTCGATGTCTGGTAGTGGTTCCACGCTTTACGGTGTTTTTGAGTCGCGAGATGTTGCCGAGGCTGTTTGGGCACGGTTCAGGTCCGATCAGTTTCGGGCGTTTTTGTGTTGTCCGGTTTGAGAATTAAAAATTAAGAATTAGGAAGCGGGAATAGGAGAAATAATAATGTCCGATCAAGTTTCTCTCACTGTAGATGTTCGCACGGCTTCGGGAAAGAAGGTCGCCAAAAAGTTGCGCTTTCGCGGTCAATTGCCCGCAGTTGTTTATGGCGAAGGTGTCGCGTCTGTTGCCTGTTCCGTGGATCAGCGCACGTTGACCGATTTGTTGAGGTCGCACGGTCGCAATGCCATTATTTCGCTGAGCGCGGGCGATACGAGCCAGAGTACGATTATTAAGGATATTCAGTATCATCCCGTGCGCGATGAGATTTTGCATGTGGATTTTCACCGCATTGATCTGGCGCGCAAAATTGTGGTTGAGGTGCCTATTCACGCTATGGGATCGGCCGTTGGCGTGCGGATAGGCGAGGGGATTCTGGAACAGATGTTGCACGATCTCGAGGTCGAGTGCCTGCCCACAGAGATTCCCGATCATATTGAAATTGATGTGTCGGATCTGGATATCGGGGATTCGCTGCACGTTTCGGATATTGTCGTGCAGAGCGATGATTTTTCTATTGTGACGGATAGTGACCGCACGGTGTTTGCGGTGGCTGCGCCCACGCTTGTCATCGAAGAAGAGGAAGAGGACGTGGAGGACGAAGCGTTGGTGGATGTGGAAGGGGAAGAAGAAATGCAGGAGCCTGAGGTTATTGAGCGCGGCAGAAGGCGCGACGATGACGAAGAAGGCGATGAGTCGTAGTGTAAAGGCGATTGTGGGGTTGGGCAATCCGGGCGCGCGCTATGCACAGACGCGCCACAATGTGGGGTTTTGGGTTGTTGATGCGCTGGGCAAAGATGCACCCTGGCATGCGTTTGAATTTTGTACGTGGTGCAGGTTTTCAGATGATTTGTTGCTGGTCAAGCCGCTGACGTATATGAATAAGAGCGGTTTGGGTGTGGCAGAGGTTGCGCGGTGTTTTGAGGTTGCACGGGCAGATGTTCTGGTGGTGGTTGACGATGTGCATATCAATTTGGGGCGGTTGCGCTTTCGGCGCGCGGGCAGTCACGGTGGGCACAATGGTTTGCGGTCTGTTGAGTGCGCGCTGGGGTCTGCAGATTTTCCGCGGTTGCGCATCGGTATTGGGCAACCCGCCGGGTTGGATGATATGATTGATTACGTGTTGGGTGAGTTTATATCCGATGATCGAGATGTGATTGCAGATGCGGTTGGGCAAGCGGTTGACGGCGCGCTGTGCTGGGCAAGCGAAGGTATTGAACGGGCGATGAATCGGTATAATGCGCGTTGATGTATTGGAGATTTATATGATTTTGGCACCTGTGCTGGGCGTGGTTGGGCTGATTTGCGCTGGTTTGATTTATCTCTATGTTGCCAGGCAATCAGAGGGTACGGAGCTGATGCGAGAGATCGCAGCGGATATCCAGGATGGGGCCGTGACTTTTTTGAAGCGCGAATACAGTGTGCTCGCTGTTTTTATTGTGCTGGTGTTTGCGCTGGTGTACTGGGGTATTAATCGGGAGACGGCCATCTCTTTTTTGGGCGGCGCGCTTTGTTCGCTTGGCGCGGGTTTTATCGGGATGAAGGCGGCGACCAAGGCAAATGTGCGGACGGCTTATGCCGCGAGTCAAAGCGGGCGGGATAAGGCGTTGAATGTCGCGTTTTCCGGCGGGGCAGTGATGGGGTTGGCCGTGGCGAGTCTGGGGCTTTTTGGCGTGGGCTTGCTTTTTTATTTTTACGGCAAACCCGATCAGGCGGCGATGATTAATGGTTTTGCTATGGGTGCGAGTTCTATTGCGCTCTTTGCCCGGGTTGGGGGGGGTATTTATACCAAGACGGCAGATGTGGGGGCGGCTCTGGTGGGCAAGGTGGAGGCCGGGATACCGGAGGACGATCCGAGAAATCCGGCTGTTATTGCCGATCACGTGGGCGATAATGTGGGCGATGTAGCGGGGATGGGCGCAGATATTTTTGAGTCTTATGTGGGGTCTATTATTGCGACGATTGCGATTGCGGCAACGGCTGGTGGCGCGGCGTTGACTGTGTTGGGGGGCGATTCGGGAGCGGTGCGGATCGCGGCGATGCAATATCCGCTTGTCGTGGTTATGATCGGTTTGTTGGCGTCGATGATCGGCGTGGGGTCCATTCGCATTTTGCAGTCTTTAAATCCGGATGCCGCACTGCGCTACGCTACGTATATTTCCGCTGTTTTGATGCTTGTTGGGGCTTTTTTTGCCGCTGAATATCTCGGTTTGGCTCGCGGGGTGTTTTGGGCGATTCTCTTTGGTTGTCTGGTTGGGATTGCCATTGCGCTGATGACGGAGTACTATACGGGCGGGGCACCTGTAAGGCGTATTGCCCATTCTTCGGAGACGGGGTCGGCGACCAATATGATCGCGGGGCTGGCAGTGGGGATGGAGAGTACGACGTTGCCGATTTTGGGGATTTGTGTCGCGATTGCAGGGTCGTTTCACTTTGCGGGTTTATACGGTATTGGCATTGCCGCTGTGGGTATGTTATCGACTGTGGGTGTTACGATGGCTGTGGATGCTTATGGTCCGATTGCGGATAATGCGGGCGGTATTTCCGAGATGGCCAATTTGGGTCCCGAGACGCGCGAGATTACCGATGAGTTGGATTCGCTGGGGAATACGACGGCGGCGATTGGCAAGGGGTTTGCGATTGGCTCTGCTGCGCTGACTGCGCTGGCGCTGTTTTCCGCGTATTCGGCGGCTGTGGGGATCGAGTCTATTAATTTGACCAAACCCCTGGTTGTGATTGGTCTGTTTTTGGGCGGTGGCGTGCCTTTTTGCGTGGCGGCACTGACGATGACGAGTGTGGGCAATGCGGCGTTTAAGATGGTCGAAGAGGTGCGTCGGCAGTTCCGCGAGATTCCCGGGCTGATGGAGGGGACGGGCAAGCCGGATACGCGCCGCTGTGTGGATATCAGTTCTGTGGCGGCTTTGCGCGAGATGGTGGTGCCCGGTCTGGTGGCTGTGCTGACGCCGGTGCTGGTTGGCTTTTTTCTGGGTGCAGAGGCGCTGGGTGGTATGCTGGCGGGTGCGACGGTGTCGGGTGTGTTGCTGGCGCTGATGATGGCGAATAGCGGGGGTGCGCTGGATAATGCGAAGAAGTTGATCGAGGAGGGCAATTTGGGCGGTAAAGGGTCCGAGGCTCACAAGGCAGCCGTGGTTGGCGATACGGTTGGCGATCCGTTAAAAGATACGTCTGGTCCCGCGTTGAATATTTTGATTAAGTTGATGTCGGTGGTTTCACTGATGCTGGCGCCTTTGCTGGCGTGACTGCTGACGCTTTTTTCCAACCCCGTTCAGAACACATGATTCTGAACCACACGTCCATGGGGGATAGTTTATGTCACGAGATTACGAGATGGCTTTGATTGTCGATTCGCAGGAGAATGCGGATGAGACGGTCGAACACTATGCGTCGCTGCTCGCCGATCAGGGCGCTACGGTGGTCAATATCGACCGCTGGGGCGTGCGCAGGCTCGCTTATGAGATTCAAAAGCGGCAGCAGGGCGACTATACGTTTTTTTATTTTCAAGCCGATCCGGGCGCGATTGCAGATGTTGAGCGGGCGTGCCGTTTGGATGAGGCTGTTTTGCGGCATCTGATTCTTCAGACTGAGATTCCTCCTCAAGAGGAAGAGGAGGACGCTGAAGAGGTTCCAGTAGAGGAGGACGACGATGAATAGAGGACGAATAAAGGGTTGCCATATTTGCGATGGTCATTCAAGGGCCTGTCGATTTGAAGAACACCGTTTGGATGTTCACTATAAGAATGATCGTTTGTTGCGCCGGTTTGTGACTGAGCGCGGGAAAATTGTCCCGCGGCGTATGACGGGTACCTGTGCAAAGGGTCAGCGCGCATTGGTGCGCGCGATTAAGCACGCCCGCTTCCTCGCGCTTATGCCTTATGTGAATGATTCGATTCGGTAGATTGGAAATACACTATGAAAATTATTCTTACAGCAGATGTGGATGCGCTGGGCAATGCTGGCGATGTGGTTGAGGTGAAGGATGGGTACGCGCGAAATTTTTTGCTGCCGCGCTCGGTGGCGTTGATTGCAAATGAGCGCAATATGGCGGTGTACGAGAAGGTGCGCCAACAACGCGAGGCCCAACAGGTTCGCGAAACGCGCGATGCCGAGTCTCTGGCAGAGGCTCTGAAAGAGGTTTCGTGCAATGTGGCGGTCAGGGCAGGCGAAGAGGATCGCATTTTTGGGTCGGTGACTGCACAGCAAATTGCAGATGCGCTCAGTGACCTGGGGTTTGATATTGATCGCCGAGATATAGAACTCGAAGAGCCGATTCGCGCTCTGGGCGTCTATGATGTGCCCATTCGGCTTTATGCAGGGATTGTGGTGTCTGTGAAGGTGTGGGTTGTTAGAGAATGAAGTGTGAAGTAGGAAGTGTGAAAAAAACGGAAGACATTCTCGCGTCTTCCGTTTTTTTTGTCTATTCGCTGATTCGTCTATTCGCTGATTCGTCTATTCGCGCCTCACCTCGCACACCGAAACCCCAAATTCCCGGTGGAACTGTCCGGGGTGTTTGCGCTGCGTGCTGCCACGCGGTATCGGTTGCAGTAGGAGTCGTGGCAAAGGTAGGAGCCGCCGCGCATGCTTTTCGCCTGTCCGATGTGGGGTCCCGTGGGGTTTTTTGCGTCGCTTTTGAGGTGGAAGGTGGGGCTGAACCAGTCGCTGCACCATTCCCAGACGTTGCCCGAGATGTTGTAGATGCCGTAGTTGTTGGGGGGGAAGGAGGTGACGGGTGCGGTGCCGATGTACCCGTCTGCGCGGGTGTTTTGTTCGGGGAATGTGCCCTGCCAGATGTTGCACATGTGTTTGCCGTTGGGTTCGAGGTCGTCTCCCCAGGGATAGCGCATGCTGTTTAAGCCGCCCCGTGCGGCAAATTCCCATTCGGCTTCTGTGGGCAGGCGTTTGCCGGCCCAGTTGCAATAGGCAACGGCGTCGTTCCACGAGATGTGGATCGCGGGGTGGTTCCAGCGGTTGTTGATGTTTGTGCCGGGTCCTTCGGGGCGGTGCCAGCAGGCGCCGTCAACAGCAAACCACCAGGGGGTATCGACGACGGTTTGCGAGATGTGCGAGGCCGTGCTGGGGGGGACAAAGAGGTGGAAGACAAAGGACCAGCCAAAGCGTTCGGCTTCGGTTTTGTACGCGGTTGCGCGGACGAATTTGGCAAAGTCGGTGTTGGTGACGGCGCACAAGTCGAGGTAAAAGGGATCGACTGTGACTTCGCGCACGGGTCCTTCGCCGTCTTCTGCAAAGCCTTCGGTGCTGTCTGTGCCCATGAGAAAGGTGCCGCCCGATAGGCGGACCATGTTTTTGAGGGTTGTATCACTTCTGCGCCTGTTTTTTTGTTTGCGCGTTTTTCTTTTTTTGGATGAGGCAGGTCTGCTCGCACCGCAGCAGGGGGAGGACATAGGGATTCTCCTGAGGTTATGGGTTGCGTGAATGCTTCTTTAAAATGATACAATGCGACGCGCAGGCTGTCAAGAGAAGGGAGAAGTAGGGAACGGGGTACAACTGGTCGTTTCTCAGACCAGTTCACGGTGAAGGGTGGCTATGGTTTTGTTTGTGGTTTTGATTTTCATCCTGTTCATCCTTCCATCCTGTACATCCTGATTCCGCTTGCTTTTTGTCTTTGTATCCTTCTATATTGTTTTAGCCTTTTATCCGTGTTTATCTGTGTTCATCTGTGGTTGCTTTACCGGAAGGAACTCTCGCATGACAGAAATGGAAGTGATTGCCGTGCAGCTCGAACCCAATAGCAGTCATCCGCTGGTCTGGTTAAAGGATAAGGACCAGACGGTTTTTTTGCCGATTGCGATTGGCAATTTTGAGGCGGTTGCGATTTCTCTGGTGCTTCACGATGAGCCGCCGCCGCGTCCCATTGCGTACGATTTGTTGTGTGCGATTATGGAGGGGTTCGATGTACGCGTTGAGCAGGTGGTGGTCAGTGCGCTGAGGGACGAGACGTTTTTTGCCGAGATTACAATTGTGCGCGATGGGGAGTCGATTGTTATTGATTCGCGCCCGAGCGATGCGCTGGCACTGGCGCTGCGCGTCGATGCCCCGGTTTTTGTGGCGGATCAGGTGATTGCAGAGGCGGGGCTGTCGGTTGAGGCGCAAGATGTGCCCATGGAAGACGGTGAGAATATTGCGGCTTTTGTGAGGTCTGCCACAGAGGATGAACCCGCCGAAGAGGGGGTGACGCAACAGGTGGATGCGCTCAAGGCGCGTTTGCAAGAGGCGGTCGCGCTGGAAGAGTACGAAGAAGCCGCCAGGCTGCGCGACGAGATCGGCAGGCTTGAACACAGTATTGAGAAGTGATTGCGTTATAATAATATTGTGCGGGACGGTCTCTGTGCCGTCCCGTGCGTTTTCTATTCACAATTCGGGCCAGCGGCGTCTGCAATGCCCTGTAGCCATGTCTGAATACCAGATGGCGCACACAGGCCCCTGTTGTTCCCAAAGGAAAAAGTCATCAGGTTTGTCAGTCTGGTCAGGCTCTGGGGAAGCTCACCACTTAACTGATTAATGTTTAAAATCACGACTTCGAGATTGGAGAGGTTGCCCAGTGTTGCTGGAAGCGCACCGCTTAACTGATTGCTGACAAGCCACATGACTTCGAGATTGGAGAGGTTGCCCAGTGTTGCTGGAATTTCGCCACTTAGCTGATTGAAGCTAAGATTCAGGTTCTCCAGGTTGTTCAAGTTGCCCAATGCCGTGGGAATCGCACCGTTTAACTGATTACCTGTAAGATTCAAGTTCTCCAGGTTGTTCAAGTTGCCCAATGCCGCGGGAATCGTCCCCATCAGATTATTCAGACTGAGATCCAGGCCCGTAACCTTCCCGTTGGAAACGCTGACGCCATGCCATGTGGAGATGTCGTTGTTACTGAGCCAATTGGTTTTAGTCGTCCAATTGGTTCCACCCGTTGCATTATAAAGTGCCACCAGTACATCGCGCGCGTTCTGGGGCGTGACTGGAAATGTTTTGCCCCAATTGGCAAGGAAGAGCGCGTAGTCCGTTGAGTTGATGATCCCATCACTGTTCAAATCGAACTTCGCATCCCAATTTGGGTCATCTGTTTGCTCCCCCCAATGAGACAAAAACAGCGCATAGTCTGATGAATTGACGATCCCATCGTCGTTAAAGTCGGGATCTGTATGAGAATTAGCAGAGACTGGACCCGCGAAAAAGAGTCCAATGAGTCCGACAATTGTTAAGTTCTTATACATATAATATATCCTCACTTTGTTTTGCGCCTTGCCCGATGACCGCTCTCAGGCAAATTGCGATTAGAGGTCGCGTGTTGTTTGTCCAATACGCGCCCTTTCTCCATTTAGACGCCATTGTATCTATAGATACTATTTATAAATCATCAATCGTTGTCAAGACAAAATTGCCCTTTCTGTTCATTCTGATTGTTTTTGCCTTTAAGATGTCATCGCGGTATGCCGTTGTAGGGGACGGTCCCCGTGTTTTTTTATCGCGGTAAAAAAAGAACTGAGAATGAAAATGGCAAAAAGAAGGAAGACAAGGAGGACGCGCCGCCGCGATCCACGCGGGGATCGGCAGCGGTCGCCAGTTTCTTTGGTGGATCGTTTGTTGCATTTGCAGTCGCCCGATGAGCGTCCGTGGAAGTTTTTGTTGCCGGTGCTTGTTTTGGCATTCGCGGTGCGTGCGGCGATTGCGCTGTGTGGCGATTTTGTTCTGCACCCGGACGAGGTGATGCAGTATTTGGAGCCAGCGCATCGTCTGGTTTTTGGCAGTGGGGTTACTTATTGGGAGTTTTTTTACGGGGCGCGTGCATGGCTGGTGCCCGGTATGGTTGCCGGGGTGTTGAAGGGGTTTGATCTGGTGGGGCTTGGTGAGCCGTTCTGGTATGTGGGCGGTGTCAAGCTGATGTTTTGTGCGGTTTCCCTGCTGATTCCGGTGGGGATGTATTTTTTTGCGCGGCGGCATTTTGGGGAGTCATCGGCGCGGGTCGCGCTATTGGCTGGCGCGTTCTGGTATGAGTTGGCGGGGTTTGCCCACAAGCCGATGACGGAGTTTGTGGCTGCTGCGCTGTTGATGGTGTTGCTGGTGCTGTGTGTGCGGTCGTCGGTACACAGGGTGGGGACGGTCTGGCTGGTGGCGCTCATAGCGGTGCTGGCTGCGGCGGTGCGGTTGCAGTACGCGCCGATTGCGTTGTTGCTTTTGGGTGTGTTTTTTTTGAGGACGGAGAAGAAGGTTTATCTCGCAATTGCTGCAGGTGTGTTTCTGCTGGCGGTGGGGGCGTTCGATGCGATGACGTGGGATGGCGGTTTGTTTCATTCCTATATTACGAATATCCGTTTCAATCTCATGGTTGACCAGGGGCGCGCTGGCGAGTCCTCGGGATACCAGTTTTTGTGGTGGCTTTTGCTGGCGAGTGTGGGGTTGGGTGCGCTGTGTGTGGTTGTCGCACTGCGGGATTTGCGGCGCTATGGGTTTTTGCTGGCGATGGTGGCTCTGGTGGTGCTGGTTCATTCTGTGCAGGCACACAAGGAGTACCGGTTCGTTTTTGCGGTTGTTCCGCTGTGGCTTTTGATTGGTGCAGATGTGGTGGTGCGATTTGCGGTACGCGGGGATGCGCGCGTTTGGGGAGTGGTGGGTGTTTTGTTCGCGGCGGTTTCGATAGGTGGGGTTCTGAATGCGCTGCCGTCCCAGGATCAGGTTTATCGCGCTTATTCCAAAGAGACGGGGAAGGTTGGGTTTGTCCGCGGTCAGGATCCGATTTTTGCCGCGTTTCGCTACCTCGCCCGCGCGCCCGGTGTTCTGGGGGTGTGGCAGGTTGACCGACCGTATTACAGTCTGCCCGGTTACTATTATTTGCACCGGGAGATTCCGTTTTACGATGTGTTTTCAGGGCGCATTATAAATAAGGATATGGAGACGGTCAGGGCATCGGTCAGCCATATTGTGTCGGATAATGCCGATCTCGCCATTCCCGGCTATGCGGTGGAGAAGCAATTTGGCACTGTCCAGATCTGGTGCCGCGATGAGAATGATGCGCCGGTCCGCCAATGGGCGGGGTACAATCCGATTGTTGTCGGTGGTTTGGATCAGATTATGGCGCGCATCAATCCCCATGCGCCAGAACCCCCGGACAATAGCGGTATCCGCTTTGTGAATGAGAGCAGGTGATTTGTAGGAGATGAAATGGCAAAAAGAAGGAAGACGAGAAGGACGCGCCGCGAAAGACCAGACGCAATGACGACCGCGCGGGCTGGGGGCAGAGTGGCTTTGTCGAAATACTTTCTGCCCGTTCTTCTGTTTGTCGGGTGCTTCGGTGCGTACGTGAGCAATGGCGATTTTCTCCCCGGTGGGGATCAGGAAGGCAATATGCTGCTCAGCCTGAATCTGCTAAAGCGACACGCCTTTTCGCTCGGCCCACCAGATGCACCGGGTGCTTTCTTCTGGGAATTGGAACAGCCGGGCGAGAAACCGCTTAGCGTCGCCGTCAGCGCCTGGGCTCAAGAGGTCAATGACCTGTATGAAAAGGGATACCTGAAGGCCAGGGGGCACTACTATCTCGCCCAAACCACGCGGCCCGATGTGTATGTCAATGCCTTTGGTGTTGGATCGGCAATTGTTGGGTTGCCGGTATATGTGGTTCTCGATCTTTTTGTCGATATTGAGTCCGATCGGTACTGGTGGTGGCACGGCGGTGCCCTGACAGCTTCTTTGCTGATTGCGCTCGCGACGTTGCTCATTTTTTTCTCGGCGCGCTATTTTGTCGCGCCCATACCAGCGTTTCTGGTGGCTCTGGCATTTGGGCTGGGGAGTTGCGCGTGGCCCATCAGCAGTCAAGCGCTCTGGCAGCATCCGTCGAATGCGTTTTTTTTGAGTCTTGGTGCCTATTTTTTATTGGGTATTCCAGAACGAAAGTATTATGCGGTTTATTGTGGTGCCGCCCTCGGCCTGGCGGTTTTGTGCCGTCCGACGAGTGCTGTGGTGGTTGTTTGCGTGGGGGCATATTTGTTGTGGGTGAATCGCCGCGGGTTCGTTGCCTTTGTGCTCGGGGGGATGCCTTTCGCCGTCATGCTTGCCGCGTACAATGGCTACTACTTTGGTAATATTCTCGAGTTTGGGCAGACCGTCACGTCAAAAAATATCGCGCTTGCGACCACGGGATCTGACAATCTTTGGCAGAGCGCTATATGGGAAAGCCTGCCGGGGCTTTTTATCAGTCCATCGCGTGGGCTGATTTTCTTTTCGCCAGTGTTGTTGTTCGGCTTTGTCGGCGCGGTGATAGCGTGGAGAGATCCGCGGTACCGTCCTTTGATTCCCCTGCAAGTGGCGACTGTGCTGCTGATCCTGCTGGCGTCTAAGTGGTACGACTGGTGGGGCGGCTCGACCTATGGCTATCGGTCTATTGTGGATACGGCTCCGTTTTTTGCGCTGTTGATGATTCCGGTTATTGAGCGGGTTGTTGCCGACGGTCGAATGCGGGTGCTGTTTGGTGTTTTGTTGATATGGTCCGTTACAGTGCAATTCATCGGGGCTTATAGCTATAGTGTGACGGGGTGGACCGAGCAGTGGTGGAACGAGAAACGCGATAACAATCCCGACAAGGATAGTCTATGGCAGTGGACGCGGCCGCAGATTGCCTATCACATCGCCAACTTTGAGCGGGAAAGAGCGCTTAAAAAAAGATTGATGCAAGCATATACCAGCAAGAAAATGCCGATTCTCTATTTTTCTTCGCGGGAATGAGGGTGGCGATGTATTCGTAGAGCCAATCCAGTTTGAAAGCGGCTATTTCAACTCAATACAGGGCTTGTATTATTTCGGAAAGGGCGTTATATTGTCCCTTGGGCAATATAACGCCCTTTTTTTAACATATTGTTAATAAGTAAAATAGAACTATAATAATAGTTTATGGACGGTATATAATCCTAATTAAACCATTTTAAACACCAGGGCAGTCTCTTCTTGAATTACGTTCATCTCTCATTTAAAGTCACACGTGACGTAACTGTGTTTTGCTATCGGATAAATAAATGACAAACGACTGATAGGCGATAGGAGTGATTAAAGATGAAGGCAGTTATTCTGGCAGGTGGCCTGGGTACGCGCCTGGCGGAAGAAACCACGACCAGGCCAAAGCCGATGGTCGAAATTGGCGGGCAGCCTATGCTCTGGCATATTATGAAAATATACCAGCAGCACGGGGTGTCCGATTTTATTGTGTGCCTGGGATATAAGGGCGATGTGATCAAGCAATATTTTCTCAATTACCGCAGCTATGTTTCCGATGTTTTTGTCGATCTTGCCAGTGGCAAGGTCGATTACGGCAAAGACCAGGTGGAGCCATGGCGCGTGACGCTTGCCGATACTGGGGAGAGAACGCAGACGGGGGGTCGGATTGGGCGCGTGCGCGACTATATCGGGGCTGAGACCTTTTGCATGACTTATGGCGATGCGGTTACGGATCTGGATATTGGGCGGGTGATTGATTTTCACCTGTCGCACGGGAAAATGGCGACGGTTACAGCTGTGCGGCCTATCGCGCGTTTTGGAACAATAGAGTTGGATGGGCATCTCGTGTCGCATTTTGAAGAGAAACCACCGGAGGAAGGCGGGTGGGTCAATGGTGGATTTTTCGTTCTGTCTCCCGATGTTTTCGATCTCATTGACGGCGATGACGTTGTGTGGGAGCACTTCCCTATGCAGCACCTAACCGCGGAAGGCGAATTGGCTGCCTATCTTCACGATGGGTTCTGGCACTGCATGGATACGCCTCGGGACAAGCTCAGTCTGGAACGGTTGTGGGACAGGGGGAATCCGCCCTGGGCGACCTGGAAAGGGGCGGTTTGATGAATGTATGGCAGGGGAGGCGGGTTTTTGTGACTGGGCATACCGGGTTCAAGGGCGGATGGCTGAGTTTGTGGTTGCACGAGGTGGGGGCATGCGTCTCTGGTTATGGTCTGTTGCCGGAGTCTGAGCCAAATTTGTTTGCGGCTGCGGGTATTGATCGCATTGTCGATAGTACAATAGCCGATGTTCGGGATCTTTCCGCGCTGCGCGAAGCCCTGTCTCGCAGCAAAGCAGAGGTCGTTTTTCATCTTGCGGCTCAGCCGCTGGTGCAACGCGGCTATGCAGATCCCATTGGGACTTATTCGACGAATGTTATGGGTACGGCACACGTTCTGGAGGCGGCGCGCGCGTGCGAGCGTGTGCGGGCGGTGGTTGTGGTGACGACGGATAAGTGTTACGAGAGCAGGGAATGGGTTTGGGGATATCGGGAAAATGATCGGTTGGGGGGGGATGATCCATATAGCAGCAGCAAGGCGTGTGCCGAGTTGTTGACGCATGCTTATCGACGGTCTTTTACTGGACGGGATAGGCGGGATTTGCTGATTGCTACGGCGCGGGCGGGAAATGTGATTGGCGGTGGAGATTGGGCGCGAGATCGGTTGATTCCCGATGCTGTGCGCGCTTTTGGGGCGGGGGAGGTGTTGTTGATTCGCGCCCCTCAGGCGGTGCGCCCGTGGCAGCATGTGCTGGAGCCGCTCGGTGGGTATATCGCTCTGGCGGAGCGGTTGTTGAATGGCGAGGCGAGGCAGGCCGGTGCGTTTAATTTTGGTCCGCTGCCGGGCAATGCGCGGTCTGTGCAAGAGGTCGTCAATGCTGTGGCACAGTTGTGGGGGAATGGGGCGCAGTACCGGGTTGACTGTCGGGATTATCCGCCTGAGACGCGGTTGTTGTCTATCGATAGTGCAAAGGCGATGACGATGTTGGACTGGTGCCCGCGGCTGGATCTGGCGACGACTTTGGAGATGACGGTTGATTGGTACAGGGCGCACTTGAGGGGCGCGGATATGAGGGGCGTGACCCGTGAACAGGTCTGCGCTTATATGGAAACGCGAGTAATGCCTTATGAATATTAGCGATTCCAGTATAGGGATCCACCCGGATCCCATTATTGCGGGCGATATAACCCGGATTATATCTTCCGATATTGAGTGGCGCCGTTTGGCGGGGTGTTCGGTGCTGATTACGGGGGCGACTGGTTTTTTGCCCGCTTATCTCGTCGAGGTTGTGATGGCGCTTCGGCACTGTCCGGCGCTCGTGGGGAATGATCCGCCGCGGGTTGTTGCTCTGGTGCGGTCGGAAGATCGCGTGCGGGCCAAATTTGGACGTCATTTGCAGGATCCCAATTTTACGCTTCTGGTGCAGGATGTTTGTGCGCGGTTGCCCGTTGATATTCGGCCTGATTTTATTTTTCACGCGGCGAGTCCGGCAAGTCCCAAATACTATCGGGACGATCCGGTCGGTACTATCGGGCCCAATACGGTGGGTACTGAATACCTGCTCGAGCGCGCCGCAGATGTCGGTGCAAAGGGTTTTTTGTTTTTTAGTTCGTCGGAGATATACGGCGATCTGCCGGAGACTATGATTCCGACGCGGGAGTCCGATGTGGGTGTGCTGGATCCGATTGATCCGCGCAATTGTTACGCCGAGTCGAAGCGTTTGGGCGAGGCGCTGTGCATTGCCTATCACCGGCAGTTCGGGGTTGCGGCTTCGATTGTGCGGCCCTTTCATGTTTATGGACCGGGTATGCGGTTTGACGATGGGCGCGTGTTCGCGGATTTTGCCGCTTCTGTTGTGCAGGGCCGGGATATTGAACTTCTGAGCGCGGGTACGGCGAGTCGGTCTTTTTGTTATTTGGGGGATGCAACCGAGGGGTTTTTTCGCGTTTTGTTGTGCGGTGAGTCCGGAACGGCATATAATCTCGGCAATCCCGATTGCGAAGTTTCGATTGCAGAGTTGGCGGAGATACTGACTGCGCTTTATCCCGAGAAGGGCTTGAAGGTGATCCGCGCTGTCCGGAAAGCAGGGGATCCCTATATGCCGAGTAAGGTCGAGCGGTCGTGTCCAGATATCGGGCGACTCAGGTCGCTTGGATGGCGGCCCTCAATTGATATTGGGACGGGATTTCGACGCGCTATCGATAGTTTGTCTTTGGGTGCTTTGCGATGAAGGATTTGGACATCCAGGCGCTTTGTGATCTGCGGCGATCTTATGAGCAGGGCGATCTCGACCGGCAGAGGTTCTGGGAGTTGATGCGGGATTGCCATCTTCGTTTGCGCGCCTATTCGCCGCTTTTGGCAAAGGGCGAGGTCGCGTCCATACAGATCGGTGAGACGGGTTTGATCGCTCAGCTCAAATCGGGGTTGAGATTTTTCTGGAATCCCGAGAATCTTCGAGAGCCTGTTTCCGAGGCGATCAATCACGGGGCTTATGAACGGTTTGCTGGCCGCGTGATTGACCGGTGCGCCAGGCGCGCTTCGCTCGCGGTTGATGCGGGCGCGAATATCGGCTGGTATTCGGTTAAGATGGCAATGGGGGGTGGACGGGTTATTGCCTATGAACCGGTGGGGGATACAGCCGCGGTGCTGAAGGCGAATATCGCGCTCAATGGGTTTTCTGATCGCGTAACTGTGATATCGCAGGGTCTCGCCGCCCGTCCGGGTCAGGGCGAAATTTTTTTGCCGCGGGATACGGGGCATGTCGGTGCCTCGCTGCGGGCGTTGCATCCCGGGGAGATGAGCCGCAAGTTGACGGTTCGTCTGACGACGCTCGACGAGTCCCTGCCGGGCAATACAGGGGTTCCGCTCGATCTTTTGAAGTGCGATGTTGAAGGTGCAGAGTTGATGGTATTGCAGGGAGGGGCTGGGGTTATAGCGCGTGATCGACCGGTGCTTTTTTTGGAGCTTCTCCGCAAGTGGTCGGCTGCGTTTGGGTATCATCCCAACGAGGTGATTGCATGGACGAAAGCCCTCGGCTATGACTGCTGGGCGGTTGGTGAAGGGCAGCTTCGGTATTGTGAAACGATTGCGGATGATACTGTTGAGACGAATTTTTTGTTTGTGCAGTTAGCGCGCGATGCCGCGCTGATTGAGGGGTTGACTTAGGGGGTTGCGTATGTCTTCATCGGAGAATTCCGGGTCGAGAGCGGATGTGCTGCGGTCCGAGATATTGCGGCTTACGGCAGAGTATGCTGCGCTGGCTCATCCCCCGGGTGTATTTGATGCCGAGCGCAGTCCGGTTCCGGTTTCGGGACGGGTGTACGGTGGGGAGGATATGGTTTCTCTGGTCGATTCTGCACTCGATTTCTGGCTTACGACGGGGCGGTTTAATGCGGCGTTCGAGCGGCGGCTTGGCGATTTTCTGGGGCGCAAGCATGTGCTTACTGTCAATTCTGGGTCTTCCGCCAATCTGGTCGCGTTTGCTTCCCTGACGTCGCATTTGCTCAGGGATCGCGCACTGCGGGCGGGCGATGAGGTCATTACGTGTGCGACCGGGTTTCCGACGACGGTGAATCCCATCATGTTATATGGTATGGTGCCGGTTTTTGTCGATGTGGATATTCCTACTTATAATATTGATCCTTCAGGGCTGGAGGAAGCTGTTACCGATAAGACCAGGGCGATCGTGCTGGCGCATACGCTCGGGAATCCATTTGATCTGGGGCGCGTGATGGAGGTCGCTGATCGCCACGATTTGTTTGTGATCGAAGATTGTTGCGACGCGCTCGGCGCGCGCTATGACGGTCGGCTTGTGGGTACTTTTGGGGCTATTGGGACGCTGAGTTTTTATCCGGCGCATCACATTACGATGGGCGAGGGTGGTGCTGTATTTACTAATAGAGCCATTTTGCGCCGGGCTATGGAGTCGATTCGCGACTGGGGCAGGGATTGTTTTTGCGCGCCGGGTATGGACAATACTTGTGGTCGTCGGTTTGATTGGCAACTCGGCAATCTGCCGTATGGGTTTGACCATAAGTACATTTACTCACATCTCGGTTTTAATTTGAAGATTACGGATATGCAGGCTGCTGTTGGGGTGGCACAGCTTTCTCATCTGGACGGGTTTCTCGAGAAGCGGCAGCACAATGCGGAACGGTTGTTGCGCGGTCTCGCTGAGTTTCAAGACTGTTTTATTTTGCCCGAAGCGACGCCGGGCAGCGAACCGTCCTGGTTCGGATTGCCTCTTACCGTGCGCGATGGCGCGTCTTTTTCCCGCGACGAACTGGTGCGGCATCTAAATGCGCGGCGAATAGGTACTCGTTTTCTCTTTGGCGGCAATCTGGTGCATCAACCCTATATGCGTGGCAGGGAATACCGGGTTGTCGGCGATCTGGGCAATGCGGATGTTGTTATGGATCGGACGTTCTGGGTTGGCGTTTATCCCGGTCTGGACGATGCCCATATCGATTATATGCTCGAAGTGATTGCCGATTTTGTGCGCGTTTGAGGACATGTGCTATGACGGCGAGAAAAAAAATTGGCATTGTCACGCCTTGCTACAATGAGGAAGAGACCGTGGCCGAGTGCCATGCGACGGTGAAAGCCCTGTTTGCAGGTCCTCTGTCTGATTATGACTATGAACACCTTTTTTGTGACAATTGTTCTACGGATGCCACGCTTGAGCGATTGCGCGCTATTGCCGGTGCCGATTCCAATGTGCGGGTGATTGCCAATTCGCGGAATTTCGGGGCTTTTCGCAATCTGTTCAATGGCACGATGGCTGTTGGCGGGGATGCTGTGGTGCCGTTTTTGCCGGCTGATCTGCAGGATCCCCCTGATCTTTTGCCCACTTTTGTCCAGCATTGGGAAGATGGATATAAGGTGGTCTATGGTATTCGCGCCAATCGGGAGGAGTCGTGGCCGATGCGTACTATGCGTCGGTGGTTTTACAGGCTGGTCAATCACTGGTCGCCTTTTGAGATTCCCCAAAATGCCGGGGAGTTTCAGTTGATTGATCGCGTTGTGGTGGAGAATCTCCGCGCTTTTGACGACCACTTTCCCTATTTGCGAGGGATGATTGCCTATTGTGGTTTTGATTCGATTGGCGTGTCCTATACCTGGAAGAAGCGCGGCCGCGGTTTGTCCAAGTCATCGGCGTCTTCGCTGATTGAAGATGGGTTGAATGGTCTCATTTCTTTTAGTATGATGCCCATCCGGATCGCGCTGTTTGCCGGGTTTGCTCTGGCGTCACTCAGCATCCTGGTCGCTTTGATTATGTTGATTATCAATTTGATCTACTACAGGGAATTGGCGCCGCCCGGGATTCCACTGCTGACTGTTTCTCTGTTTTTTTTCGCTGGTTTCCAGCTTTTTTTTATGGGTCTTCTCGGCGAGTATATTCTCGCGATCCATTCCCAGGTGCGCCGCCGTCCGCTGGTGATTGAACGAGAGCGCGTGAATTTTTTGGATAATCCGCAACGGGAACAAGAGGTTTAAATGGTGAGACAACGAGGTACGCGAATTGCCGGGGATGATCGGCGGATTGGAAGCGCGCATGGGTAAGGGCACGCGGAGAGGTAGGCGTCGGGATAGGAGAGAACGCATACGCGCTTTGAACGGGCGGTCTTTGCCGGATATACTGCTGCATCCACAGGGGACCGATGCACCTGTTTGGAAATATTTCATTCCCGTGCTGGTGCTGGCGTTTGCGGCGCGCGCCGGTATCGCTCTTTACAGCGACTTTTTCTTACATGCAGACGAACTCTATCAAGTCTTGGAGCAGGGGCATCGCCTCGCTTTTGGCAATGGTCTGGTTCCCTGGGAGTATTTCTACGGCGTGCGTCCATTGCTGCTGCCTGTGGTGGTCGCGGGGATGTTGATGGTGTTCGATGTATTCGGTCTTGGTCAACCGGTGTGGTATGTGGATGGCGTCAAATTGTTGTTTTGTGCGATTTCCCTGTTGATTCCGGCGGGAATGTACTTTTTTGCACGACAGCATTTCGGCGAAACTTCGGGGCGGGTCGCGCTGTTGGCCGGGGCGTTTTGGTACGAACTTGTCGGTTTTGCACACAAGCCGCTGGCCGAATTTGTGGCAACCGGACTCCTGTTGGTTGCGCTCGCTGTTTGTATGCGCCCTTCGTCGGATAAGATCAGGACAAAAATTTGGCTGCTGGCATTTCTGCCAGTCATGCTGGCGGCTTTGCGGATACAATATGCGCCCATCGCGTTTATGCTGCTCGGTCTGTTCTTTTTGCGTACAGAAAAGAAAATGGCGTTCGGGGTGGTTGTGGTCACGTCTGTGATTGCGGTTGGTGTATTTGATGCGCTAACATGGGGCGGCGGGTTGTTTCACTCTTATATCTCCTATTTTCGCTACCACAATGCATATCAAACACTTGTTGTCAGTCACATCGCCAAGCATCCCGGTTATCAATATTTGATTTGGCTGGCGATTGCCAGTGTCGGGTTGGGTTTGCTGTGCGTTGTACTGGCTCTGCGGGATGTGCGTCGCTATGGGTTCCTGCTGGTACTGCTGATCGCGCTCGTGGTCTTGCACTCAGTGCCGGGCCACAAGGAATATCGCTATATTTTTCTCGCCATTCCCCTCTTTCTCATGATCGGTGCAGATATTGTGGCGCAGTTCGCAATGAATCGCAAATACCTGTGCGCGGCTGTGGTGTTTGTCGTTGTTTCAGTGGGCGGTATTTTAGAGCGGTTGCCGTATCAAGACAGGATGTATCTGGCATTCTTTGGGCAAGAACCTCATAAAATCGGCATCATTGACAAGCAGAATCTGTTTTTAGACGTTTCGCCTGATCTTTTCGATGCCTACCGTTATCTCGCCCAGGCGCCCGATGTGGTCGGGGTATGGCAACTCGGTCTATCGTATCCTTCAACACCGGGGTACTACTATTTACACCACAAAATACCGTTCTATGATCGTAAAACAGGCATGGCGCATATAGGCGCCAATTTAAACAAGATACTTACTTCGGTCAGTCACATTGTATCTCTACGGGACATTTCCATACCTGCCTATATGCTGGAAAAAAAATTTGGCTCTGTGCGGATTTATTGCCGGGAGCAAAAAGATCTGGCCGTGCGTCAGTGGGAACACCATACCCCTGTCTTTGGGGAGGCTTTCGCGGAGGGTATGCTCAGGACCAGTTCCGACGCGCGTCCTTTTCCGCCCAATGCGGGGATTCGCTTTTTGGACGAAGACCGGCGTTGATCTGGTGCTTTGACGGAGGGTGGGAGATCTTTATGAACATTGAAGACATTGCCACATTTGCCGCGCGGATTCGTCGGCATGCGCTGTGTATGGTGCATCGCGCGGGGGCTTCGCATATCGGTACCTGTTTGTCTATGGCCGATTTGCTGGCGGTGCTGTATTGCCGCACGCTGAGGATTGATCCGCGGCGGCCCGAGTGGCCGGGGCGCGACCGATTTGTTTTGAGCAAGGGGCACGGTACCGCGATTTTGTATGCGGTGCTGGCAGAATGCGGGTTTTTTCCGGTGGCATGGTTGGACCGCTATTGCGCGGATGGTTCTCCTTTGACCGGGCATATCAATCATCTGGGTGTGCCGGGGGTGGAGGTGTCAACGGGTTCGCTTGGGCACGGGCTTTCTATTGGCTGTGGCATGGCATTGGCCGGGCGCGCGGCGTCCGATCCGTACCGTTGTTTTGTGTTGCTGAGCGATGGAGAGTGCGACGAGGGGTCTATCTGGGAGGCGGCGCTTTTTGCACCGCACCATCGGCTCGGCAATTTGACGGTTATAATTGATTATAATAAGATTCAGAGTTTTGGCACGGTTGCAGAGGTTCTCAATCTGGAGCCGCTTGCAGATAAGTGGCGGGCTTTTGGCTGGCGGGTTTTGGAGATTGATGGTCACGATCTGGTCGCTATTGACGATGCTTTGCACGGTGCGG
>JAPPAB010000010.1 GCA_026705765.1 Gemmatimonadota bacterium | reverse complement strand
CTATGCGCAGATTGTGATAAATCCCGGCACCACAAACTTTGCATGAGCGAAGTACATCCTCGCTCATTGGATCACCACCAAGCTCCAAGACTGTGAGGAGGTCGTCAATCTCGCTGAGCAAGTCCCCCGCATTTTTGAGACAATCACGTTTACGTTCAACAATGCATTTATCAAGCAACCCATTGAGAAGTTTCATTTCGTTGCCGCGGAACATCTCCTCAACATTGTTCCCCAGTTCGCGGTGATACCAAAAATCTAAAAACGGCTTGCCCGATACCATTGCCCAGATGACTTTACCTAACGAGAATACATCAAAGCTGGGGTTTATATCTTCTATTTTACTGCGTAAAGCCCAAGGAGGCATCCAGTCGGAACTGCCCACTTTTTCGAGGGTGCCACTGAGTCTCGTATGGTCTGAATCTGTAAAGAACACGAGGCCAAAATCGCCAAGTACCAATTGTTCATTTTCATCTACAAAAATGTTTTCTGGTTTAATGTCGCGGTGGATAATTCCGTCCTCATGCAAGGTGGCGACCCCATCAATGAGTGGCCGAATTGCAGTGAGAGTACGTTTCACTTGCCCTTTGTACCAATCAGACTTGTTTTTCAAGGTTCCATTTGGATAGTATTTCGAGACGAACCACTTTTCTTCAATGTTGAGATCCACAACCTCCAGAAGGTTTGGGTGATCAGCTTGATGCATAGCTTCCAACTCGCGTTTTAGCCGTTCCTCTGCATCATCGAAATTCCGCGCCTTATCCGGCGAGTGTAGAATTTTGAGCGCACCGTGATTCACAGGGTTTTCAGCCTTCACAATTTCGGTAATGACTTCTCGCATCAACTTCATTGCCGTCGGGGCATTGTATTTTTGACGGGCCTGTTGGACTGCCTCAAATAAAGTATCCGCAAGGTCGTCCAACGGGACCTCATGCTTATCCAAGACACGGAAGACCTTCCCCTGTCCACCTTCACCAATCTCTTCAATTTCCTCCCAACGCTTTCCGTATTTCATTTACTTCCCCCCCCTATTTTGTCTGGTCAGATGACTCTCATTACTGAGACAGACTATGAATGAGAAAGATATGCAGTGGATCTCGCCCGTCGATGTTCCGAGTAGTAAACTGAATGCCGATGATCCAGCGTTGGCCGACCGCAACACTGCTCTCGATATTGGTCAAGCGCGTGTTCATCTGCTCGACAATCCCTTCAACGCGAGAAAGACGTGCATCAAACTATGTTGATGTATCCCTACTTGCCACGGATTTTCATAGGAGCCAATCTTTAGTCTGAAGGCAAAAGACTCAAATATGCCGACTTGATAGGAGCGCGAAAAAGGGATTCTTCTAACCCTCTAAGGGCCAACGGAGTGATAGACAGAATATACAGACCTGTTCCCATCCTTCAGTCTGACTAATTTATCTTCTTTCACTAATCGTGTGCATAACCACCGCAGGTCAGCTTGCCAAGTGTAGAATTTGTTTCCCGACACTCGGAGTTGTTCTTCGTAATTTAGCCAGATATATTTCGCTATTTCAACATATCCAGGCAAATCACTTTGACACTCTACCGCTTCGAGTATCCAAAGTTTTAACATATCGTCATTTACCATTTTAATCCTTTCAAGGGGAGATTATATAGAATAGTGCCGAAAAAATCCTTCTTGTTGTTTTACAATGCGACTTTCATTATTGCTTCGATTGCAAGCTGAAGATTTGATATCTTGGTATCTTCAATGCTTCCCTGTTCTTTTGGCGACTTTGGTGCTTCCTGAAAAAAACAGTATCTAAGGTTAATAAAATCATTTTTATGAACAAGTAGCAGTTGCTCTACTGTGTCCCGCCCTTTATACCCCGGATATTGTTTCTTCACTGCTTGGAACTGTGTCTCAATAGCATTCTGCGTTGTTGCGGGCAGCAAACAGAATAGCTCATGCAAATTGTGAGTGTGCTCTGCTTCGTTACCCGTAAGTTTTTGGTATAAACCCTTTAGTGCAAGCTCCGCTGTAAAGGGACGTAGTATTGATACGGAACAGAAACACCCCATAATTTGGACCATATAATGATCCGAGTTATCCAGATAGCCATCCAATAATCCTTGCATGTACTTGGACGCCCATAAAAGCGATTCCGCCTGCTTAAGAACAAGTGTGCCGTGTATTTGTTCAGTGTTCATGTCAATTTCTTCTGTGCAGGTATTTTGGGGATGATGTAAGGATAGTGCCGGGAATTATATACGAAATGACCAAAAAAATGCCCGTTTCCTTTAATCCTTGTTATCAGTATTCTCCTTAAACGAGTTAAGATGAAACTTCATAGTAATATATATCATAGAGATTGCCGTCCAATCTAAACTTACAAATTAGATCGCAAAGACGGCGAATTTCAAACGGCACATCGTAGATGGTTATGGTATTTACGTCATTGCGCTCCCACTTCAATCCCGCCATAGATTTCACGCGATACTCAACCTCACTTATTGCCATCTCCATTTTTAATCCGAAGGGATATTTTTCTGGTGGTAAAATCATAGGTGTCTCCTTATGTATTTTAACAGTATCATTGCCCCTGGTCTCGATCAGCCTGACGTACCCAATTTTGGATTTGTCTGAGCGGTCGGTTCAAACTCTCTGGCCAATTCAGCCGTACTGCGGCCAGTGCGCACAAGCTCGACGATCTGGTGCTTCAACTCAGGTGGATAAGGTGGACGTGTTGGTGGCATAGTGGGTCTCCTTTCTAACTGCTGATAAGGAACCCACCAAAACGGGTCAAGTCCACCTATTTCTTTTTTTTCATTTCCATTTTCTTAATGTGCATAGAAAAAAGAATCTCAAACTTTGCACCCGCAATTATCATGTCAAAAATAGTTCTCGCCTCCCTTATTCCCGACCGCCGTTTTTCTCGTTCAATATAAGCGGTAAATATACGCTCCCCCTTCTTTGTTTTTAAGAGCTTCTCAAACCCGCCTTTGTGCCCCATAGCTTCTAATTCTTTCTCTATCTCAACCAACTGGGTAAAAATTTCTCGCGTTGATTTGGCTTCCTTTTCGTCTAATTTTGCCAAAAAGTCCCGGGCAAACGCTTTACCATTATCCGACATAAATATATGCCGAAACATAAAAACATTTTCTTCCTTCCCAAGCACATCATCGAACTCATCCCCAAAGCTATTTTGGGACAAAAGAAGAAATAAAATAACGCCAAGACGTTTATACCTGAACATAGTCCTTACCTCCAAAAGATCAGAAAAAAAGCCCGCTCAGTCGAGGAGCGGGCACTTTACTGTTGACTATTTCCTCGGGACATAGCCAAATGATCTACGTCCCGTTTTTACGTTGTGTGATACACGCTTGCCTACATAACGATCTGCTATGCAGGCAGGGGCTCTGTGCCCGATAAATCCGTAACGCTTATCATTGGGATTTGGGTGGCGATTCTCAAAGATCGGATGCGTTGATGGCACCCATTGTTCTACCTCGAATACCCCTACAATTTTGCGGTGGTAGCAGGCCAAGACGATCTCTACCTCATTGGCTCTTTTGAGGCTTACTCCCCAGGCAAAGCGAGCAGCCTCATACAGTTTTGACTGGGTCTTCCCGTCCCAGTTCTTGTTGACAATAACAATGAGTCCTTTGTGTCGGATATCCTCATTTTCTAGTATGTCCATTGGTCTCTCCTTACGTCTGTGTTTGCGGAAGAGCCTGGATATCTCTTCCACAAGGTTAAACTCTATAAAGGCGAACATGAGTGACTCCTTTCTACTGCGAGCCGCCTATCAATCCGCTCTCGACCCCTCTTTTTTCTCATATGGGTTTATCTATTTGGGAGCCGCGATGTGCTAATCGCGGCTCTTTCCTTTTATGCATTCTGCTAAATTAAGAAAGGGGCAGCCCATAAATGGGAAATTATGTAGGATAGTGACGAAAACTCAAAACCCAAACACTGGAGGTGGTAATGACTAAGGTAAAAGAAAAAGCCAGCACTCAGGCTGGCCTGGAGAAAACCAGAAAAATTGGAGAAACTGATGAGCGGGGGTTTACTCTTGTCGGAGTGATACCTCTATCCATTCCCGCAGGCGCGCGGCCTCGTCCTCGCTCAAAACATGAGAAAACGAATGCCGCCCACCATCAACCTGTGTGTGAATACTGCGGACGGACATATCGGGAGGATAAACAAAGTCAAGCTGCAACTCCCGAGTAAAATAATTGAACGCTATTTGCAATTTTTGTTCATTCATCTTGTATTCCTTTCCTTCGCAGGTTAGGGGCGACCAGCCGGAGAGTGGGCATGTCCTAAAGGGAAGGACCAGTTCCCAAAACATACCCTGCGCATACTGACTGGCCGCCCTCTTATATCTCACCCATCCGAAATATGCGAGGCGCAGATACGCCCAGCTACATGAAATCAAATAGCCGTTTGATACCTCTCTGGCGCCCTTTAGCAGAAACAAGCTGAACTGCCTTTAACACCTCGCACATAAAATGGGGCGAGAGGCAGTAACTCTTACCACTCTCCCGCCCCGATGTCCCCCCGTGTTCTCATCGGTTGGACATCAAAAACTATTTGATACTATAGAAAAAAACTATAACTTATAGAAAACTTATAATCTTTTTCTATAAAGGGGTGTTATGGAAAAAACAGAATTACGTGAATTTGTTGTCTCTGATGAAGAAAAAATTATAGTTGAAGTAACTCTAAAAGATCAGAAAAGATTTCTTCGTATAACTCGTAATCTTCTCGGGGAGAAGAAGGAGATATGCGATTGGCAACGATAGTTGCTACATTATCTCTGATTTCTTTTTTTTCTACATCACTTAGATACTGAGCCATTTCAGCGGCAAGCATAATAAGCGTCTCAAATCCTTCTTTTAATGGAATTGGGGTATTAGCCATTTCTTTCTCCTTAGCAGTTCGCATATTTGACGGGGTTTCGGCCTCTCTTTAAGATTTCTGGGAGGGGCATCCCTTCGTAAGCCTCGAAAACTTCTGGGGGTGCTTCCTCTCCGTCGAAGGCGTAGCGTCTGAATCTTCGGGGGACTTCTGGGTTTACGAGTGTCCATCGATGGGCTACAAATGCGCCTTTAATCGTTTGACGATAGACTGGTAGGATGTAGTCAGCATATTCTACGCGCTCAGGATCGAGGTGCCAGGCGTATCGCACGGCCTTATACAGAGCGTCTGGATCCGTGTCCTTTGGGTCGTAATTTTTGTTGACGACGAAAAGAACGGCGCTGTCAGGTATTTCTGGAACGAACATATTTTACCTTTCTTTGAAGTATGTGGCTATCCTGAGGCCGATGAGGGTTGTAAATATTCCAACGGCTCCGAGTGCTACTGCGAGGGATAGCCAGTCCAGGAATAGCCACAGATAACCATTGGTAGCCATTCCCAGAACGATTACGGTCCCTGTCCAGAGAAGCATCAATCCAGATAAAATCCATCCCATTGAGTTGTCCTTATTTTACTTCTACGCCACAGCGCCAGACAGGTTGTCCTGGCACGGCTCTTTTACTCATGCCTGTAATTTTAAACGGGTCCGCTTTTGTCGGATCAACAGTATAGCCAAGATCTGCGAGTGCTTGGATTGTGATGATGCTTATAGGCTGACGGGCATCCCAGGTCAGGGCGCCAGGTAGCATCACTTCGTCTTGAAAAACATCAGAGCGCCAATGGGAGCCGTCGCTCTCTGTGGGCACTTTTCCCTTCTGATAAATTCTACCACCCACATCATTAAAAGCTCTCACAGCTTTTTCCCGGGAATTATGTAGAATAGTGCCGAACCGATTTTTTGCTTACCCAACCCAATACTATATGCAAAAACCGTGCCAGTTTATAACAAACGAGCTAATTCTTTGAATATGAAAGAGTTAGAGCAGATGAGGGATAATTCGCAGATTTTTGAAATGTTTCAAAATGATACATTCCAAACCGCATGGAAGCATATATCTGCTGAATTAGATATACGGGAAATGTATGTTTATAGGTGATTTATGGGAAAATTAAGGGTGGGAAATAGAGGATTTGTTACAATTTGAAACGAGTGATATATTTTGAAACATATATCCAATGCGAACTCGTCCCAGAGGCCGGTCTAACAGGAGAAGGTGGAATATCTCGCACTGAAGACAAAGACCGACTTGTAGTTGGGAGGGCAAAAGCAGGAAATTCGACTGTACTCAGGCCAGATCGCCTGTCCGGTTCAATCTCTGACGATGTTGTATTGCTTTAACTTTCGGTACAGGGTCACTCGACTAATACCCAGTGCCTGGGCTGTCTGAGTAATGTTGTTGTCCGTGGCCTCGAGTGCGTGGATCAGGGCCTGTCGCTCGATCTCGGTCAGTGGCAGGATCGCCTGTGGTGTCGAGAGGTCTCTTCCCAAAGCCACGACCGGCGATAGCTGAGACGGCAGATTATCTGCTTGCAGCACCCCGGTCGTCTCCAACAGCACGGCGCGCGCTATCGCGTTTTCCAGTTCGCGCACATTGCCCGGCCAATTGTACTGCAGCAACAGGCGCAGGGCAAGGGTGGAAATGTCGCTTATGGATTTGCCAGCCTGGGCTGTGTATTTCTCGAGAAAATGCCTGGCCAGTAGGGGAATATCTTCATGCCGATCTCTCAGCGGTGGAATCGTGATGGGGAAGGCAGCGATGCGATAGAACAGATCCTGGCGAAACATGCCATCTCTTACTGCACGCTCCAGGTCCTTGTTGGTCGCTGTTATCACGCGGATGTCAATGGGAATGGGAGTTGTCCCTCCAATCCGCTGGATTTCTCGCTCCTGCAAAACGCGCAATAGCTTGCCTTGCAGGATATATGGCATGTCGCCGATCTCGTCGAGAAAGAGCGTGCCGCCATTGGCGCGCTCGAAGGCCCCGATTCTCTGCGTCGTCGCTCCCGTGAAAGCCCCTTGTTCATGTCCGAACAACTCGCTTTCGATGAGTGTTTCGGGAATGGCGGCGCAATCGAGGGCCACGAACGGCTCATCCTTGCGCAGGCTGTTGGCGTGCAATGAGTTGGCTACCAATTCCTTGCCTGTGCCGCTCTCACCGCTAATGAACACCGTGATATCGCTTTCGGCGGCCTGCTGAATCAGCTTGTATATATCCTGCATTACGGAACTGGTGCCGATCAGGCTGGGAAATAAACTGGCCGTCTCCAACTCGGTTCGCAAGCGCAGCAACTCGGCCTTCATCTGCTCGGCCTCTATCTCCTTGGTGATGTCGCGGAAGACGAGCACGGCCCCCTTCAAAACACCTGTTTCTCTCAAAAGAGGTCTGCTGCTAACCCTGACGTGAACGCCTTCCGGCTTAAATTCGTTGCGTAAGAATACCTCGACCTCGTCCGCTGTTCCGCCTTTCAAGGCAATGCCAAGCGGACTATCATCATCCAATGGACCAAACAGTTCTCCATTGGGCTTGAAAATACCGTACATTTCGGCCCATTTGTAGATATCTGCTTCTACCGGCTCCGGATGGTCACCGGCGATCCGCCCTGCGCTTGAATTGTGAAACATGAATGTCCCGTTTTCATCAAGCGCAACCACACCCTCATGCATGCTATTAAATACCGCTTCCATGAGGCGGGTGACATCTTCCAATTTGTTGATTGTTTGTTTCAATCTGACCTCTGTCTCTTTGTGCCTGTTTTCCCTCTCGTGCATCGCAAGGGCGGTTTGGATGTTCAGGTGCAGTTGACCCTCCTTGAAAGGTCTCATCACATAGCCGAAGGAGTTGGTCGTCTGTACCTGTAGCAACAGATCTTCCTGGGCTTTGTCAGTGAGATATAACACGGGAACGTCGAACCGGCTGCCCATCTGCTCGGCTACTTCTGAGCCGGTGATCTCCCCTTCGAGACAGAGATTGACCAGGGCCAGGTCGGGATGCGTATCCGCGGCTTTTGTAATGGCTTGATGTCCGCACGAAACCGCGGCGCACACTGTGTATCCCAAATTCTTCAGGCATTTTTCGAGGTGTGCGGCATCGGAGATATTGTCTTCGACAATCATTATCTTTGCGTCGGTCATACTATTCGCATCCTGTTGGAGTGATTTTTTTTGTTCTACACTTTTACAGTGCGTTGTGGTATCCACTCAGGTCGTGGAAAGCAGGGCTATAGTCATATCCCAGAGAGCTATAACCATTACAAACAAGAATATAAATGTAATGGACTGACAGGTTAATATAGAAGACTCTCTTCAAAAGAAAATGAAATATTTTAGGGATCAAGTTGCATTTGTCATATATGTTTCAAAATGTATCACTCGTTTCAAATTGTAACAAAACCTCTATTTCCTACCTTCGATTTTCCCATAAACCACCTATAAACATACATTTGTTATATCTCTAACTTAGTGGATATGCGTTTCCATATGGTCTGAGATGTAATATTTTGAAACACTCTAAAAGCATGCGAATTATCCCTCATCTGCTCTAACTCTTTCATATTCAAAGAATTAGCTCGTTTGGTATAAACTGGCACGATTTTTGCAGGTTATCAATGGGTGCGTACGCAAAGCATTCATTGTCCGAACGATTGGTATTTCGTTTTGATACCCGCAGGCGTGCATGGAGTGCGTCTGTGTGCGCGGTGGAGGGCTTTCGCGGTGGCAAGCCTGTCAGCCCTCCGCCGCTGAGACAACAGAAACAGGTCGTCGCCTACTCTGTTTTAAAATGTAAAATGACCAAAGTCAAAAGGGAGGAAACAGAAGATGGTACACAAGTCCATACCGCAGGGAAGATCGGTAGTTCCGTTCAACGTGTTGAACATAGCATTGCAAAAAGGATGGTTGTTGATCGCGTTTGTGTTGTTTGTGTTTGTCGGGCAAGCATCTGCACAAAGTGTGTCGCTAAAACACAATCCCGATGCAGGTGGCATACCTTACAGGGTTTCTGGACAGGGCACACCCATTATAGTTGAAGTTTCGATAACAGGGGTCAGCAACCCCGTGAATGCCTATCAGGTTGTTTTTGAGTTTGATGCATCTCTTTTAACCTTGAGTGCTCCAGGTTTCCTTGTATCAGATCAGACGGCGACCTTGTTATCTCTGTCGCCAGCGGTGCCTTCCAGTCACACGTTTACCTTTACGACGCGCGTAGATGTATCGGGGCGAGAGTTTTCCATTGGCGTTTCGTCCGTTGCTCTTGATGGGGTAAGTGTCTCTGCATCGGATGTGATCTATTTTAATTTGCCGCATCTTTATCTGGATACGGAGATTGAAAGTCCTGCCGAAAACAACGACGCGCTGACCTTTGCAGAAAAACGGTCTGGCGATACCATTGCGTTTCAGCTTTTCGCACCGGATTTAGCGGGTCAGCAATTCAATGCTGCCCAACTTGAACTGGCTTTGCAGGGCAAGACGGCTTCCAACTATATCGGCAGTTCATCGAGCGATTGGAGCAGCACCGTATCTGGGAACACCCTGAACCTGTCCTCTGCCTCTTCTGTGACGGTTTCGAGCAGTGGGTATCTGGGTCAGATTGATCTTCAGGTGACTCGTGCGCTGGCTTCGGGCGAGACCCTGCTTGTGCAATCCGCCAGTTTAGACAATCAAAAACTGGATGTGTATGGTGCGGTGCTATCCTTTGTGCGTGCCTATTGTCCTGGTGATTTTGATGACAATGGGATGATCAACGTACCTGATTTTCTGCTCTTTGTAGGTGTGTTTGGCACAAGTGCTGGTGATGCCAATTACAATGCGCGTATGGATATGGATGGCAATGGGATGGTCGGTGTGCCAGATTTTCTGCTCTTTGTGAAGGTGTTTGGCACCACCTGTGAAACAACATCCCTACCGCCACCACCACCGCCACCGCCAACCTCGAACTTTGACATACCAGATAGGAACCTTCGCGCAGTCATTGAGGACAGTCTGGGCAAGGCGAGTGGTGCGCCAATTACCCAGGCAGAGATGGCGACTTTGACGCGCCTTGAAGCACCCAACAAGAATATTCGCGATCTGACCGGGCTGGAGTTCGCAACCGGTCTGACACGGCTAGTGCTTGGTTTAGTGTATGTGTCTGGTGAGGGTAGGGTTAATAGTAACGATATATCCGACCTCTCGCCCCTATCTGGCCTGACCAACCTGAGAACGCTGAGTCTTTCCGGCAACAGCATTTCAGATGTATCCGCACTCTCTAACTTGACCAACCTGACAGTGCTGGATCTTAACGACAATAGCATCTCAAATGTGTCGCCCCTATCTGGCCTGACCAACCTGAGAACGCTGCTTCTTAGCGACAATAGCATCTCAGATGTATCCGCACTCTCTGCTCTGACCAACCTGACAGGGACGCTGGCTCTTGGGGACAATAGCATCTCAGATGTGTCAGCACTATCCAACTTAACCAACGTGGCAGAGCTGTGGCTTAACGACAATAGCATCTCAGATGTGTCGGCACTATCCAACTTGGCCAACCTGAGAGATCTGTATCTTTACGACAACAGCATCTCGGACCTTGCGCCGCTGGTGTCAAACACGGGATTGGGCAGTGGGGACGATGTGGATGTGCAGAACAACCCATTGAGTAATACGTCAATCAACATACACATTCCCGCGCTTCAGGGTAGAGGGGTTAGGGTATCTTTTACCTCCCCAACAAGTACACCAACCTCGCCCTTCGATCTGGATGACGGCAACGATAATCCGACAGGTATCACATATGCGAACAACCGATTCTATGTGAGTGATATTTTAGATGACAAGGTGTATGCGTACACGAGTAGTGGGCAGCGTGAAGCAGGTGCAGACTTCGATCTGGATGACGGCAACGATAATCCGACAGGTATCACATATGCGAACAACCGATTCTATGTGAGTGATATTTTAGATGACAAGGTGTATGCGTACACGAGTAGTGGGCAGCGTGAAGCAGGTGCAGACTTCGATCTGGATGACGGCAACAGTGAGCCGGCAGGTATCACGTATGCGAACAACCGATTCTATGTGGGTGGTGCTTTGTCTGGAAGGGATGACAAGGTGTATGCTTACACGAGTAGTGGACAGCAGGAAACAAGCGCAGACTTCGATCTGGATGACGATAATAGTAGTCCAGCAGGTATCACGTATGCGAACAACCGATTCTATGTGGTTGATACTTGGGATGACAAGGTGTATGTGTACACCGGTTCTGAGCAATAAATCTGTCTGAATCAGGATAAACAGAGCCTGCACTGGAATGATTCTATCCAGTGATGAATGGATGGACAAGATGAAGCGTCTGCGTGCGCGGTGGAGGGCTTTCGCGGTTGGCAAGCCTGTCAGCCCTCCGCCGCTGAGACAACAGAGACAGGTCGTCGCCTGCTCTGTTTTAAAATGTAAAATCCAAAATGACCAAAGTCAAGAGGGTGGAAATAGAAGATGATACACTTAAAAAAGAACCGATTGTTTAATCTGGCTCTTTTATTGGTTGGCGTCCTGTTCGTACAGGGCAGTGCTCCTGCGACGGGGGCGAAGATCGGTTCCGTCGCATTCATCGGAGCAGACAGGCCGGATGAACTCATAGGAAAGTGGGAATCGGTCATATCCAGTGATGAGGCGGATACGACCAGGGTCCTGGAGTTCTACGCCAATGGCCGCATCGCGTACAACGAGAAGGCCACCAGCCACGAATCCCTGAAACAGGATCTGATCATGGACCTGGGAGCCGATCCCGCACGCATCCAGTCCGTGGCAGACTCTCTGGCGGATCTAAAGTCGAGGTTCCACGATGCTCTTGTTTCTGACGAGCAGGTGAGTATTCTCGAATTCACAGGAACCTGGGGAGTGCAGGGAAACGTGATCCAGACAGTTATCGACAACTTTTCACTGTCATTTAACGGCCTTCAAGGCAACGACATGTTTGCGTTTTACGAAACAATCGTTCCTCTGGTCGTGCCGGCTGAGTATGCTTTTTTTTTCGACTTTTTCCTACTGAGCCTTACTCTTCTTCAAGAAACTTTCGATGCACTCATTGAAGCGCAGGATATCTTCGAAATCGGCAGGTATTCCATCGAAAATGACAATCTGGTCGTGGTACAGGACGAAGGCACGGTCCGGTTCATGCGCGTATCGGAAAGGATAACCTCCGACTTTGATGGCGATGGGACTGTGGGTTTTTCCGACTTTTTGCTATTTGTGGCACAGTTCGGGTCAAGTCAAGGCGATGCCGGGTATGATGTACGGTTTGATCTGGATGGCGATGGCACGATTGTGTTTAGTGATTTTCTGATTTTTGTGGGTGTGTTTGGCACCACCAGTGAAACAACATCCCTACCACCACCGCCACCACCCGAGAATCTGGACAAGGCCGCGTTGGTTGCTCTCTATAACGCCACCAACGGTGCGAACTGGAAGACCAACACGAACTGGCTGAGCAACAGACCGTTGAATGAATGGTATGGCGTCACCACCGATTCCAATGACCGTGTGACGCAATTAGTCCTCACCTCTAACCAGCTAAGCGGGTTGATTCCGTCCGAATTGGGCAACCTGTCTAACCTGCGAGGGCTGTACCTCGACGATAACAATCTGAGTGGTGAGATTCCTTCTTCTTTAGGCAACCTGTCTAACCTACAAGTGCTGTACCTCGACAATAACCAGTTGAGTGGATCTATTCCCTCCGAATTAGGCAACCTGTCTAACCTGCGAGGGCTGTACCTCGACGATAACAATCTGAGTGGTGAGATTCCTTCTTCTTTAGGCAACCTGTCTAACCTACAAGTGCTGTACCTCGACAATAACCAGTTGAGTGGATCTATTCCCTCCGAATTAGGCAACCTGTCTAACCTGCGAGGGCTGCGCCTCGGCATTAACCCGCTAAGCGGGTCAATTCCTTCTTCTTTGGGCAACCTGTCTAACCTGGAATCGCTGGACCTATACCAAAACCAGTTGAGTGGATCTATTCCCTCCGAATTGGGCAACCTGTCTAACTTGAAAAGTCTGTGGCTCGGCTATAACCCGCTAAGCGGGTCAATTCCTTCTTCTTTGGGCAACCTGTCTAACTTGGAACGTCTGAGGCTCTACAATAACAATCTGAGTGGATCTATTCCCTCCGAATTGGGCAACCTGTCTAACTTGCAAGAGCTGTGGCTTTTCGGTAACAATCTGAGTGGATCTATTCCCTCCGAATTGGGCAACCTGTCTAACTTGCAAGAGCTGTGGCTTTTCGGTAACAATCTGAGTGGATCTATTCCCTCCGAATTGGGCAACCTGTCTAACTTGCAAGAGCTGTGGCTTTTCGGTAACAATCTGAGTGGATCTATTCCCTCCGAATTGGGCAACCTGTCTAACTTGCAAGTGCTATACCTTTCCTCTAACCAGCTAAGTGGGTGTGTCCCCGAAGGCTTGCGGAATGTGCCGAGCAATGACTTCACTCAACTCGGCCTGCCTTTCTGCGGATCATAGAAAGGAGGAAATGCCCTCGGCGAGGTGGCTTCATACAGGCGGGTTATGCAGTGCTCAAATCCTGATATACGGAATACTGTAGCAAAAGGGAGGAAATAGAGGATGATACACTTTAACAAGAACCGATTGTTTAATCTGGCTCTTTTATTGGATCGCGGAAGCTATTGCAGGCATTAGTGGGCGGGTGCTCTATCTGGTACTGTCAATATCGCTGTTCCAGCAGTCGATGCGGAATGAGCGACGCAGAAAGAGGTGCCGCACCGCTACATCGGTATCTGTTCTGATACTCGCGCTGGGCGAAATGATGAAGACGCCTCGCTTCAGGAACTGGAGATTCCAGTCACCACAGATCCGACGAAGATTTCACAAGCTCTGGGAGACGAGATAACGGACGCGATTGAAATTTTGAAATACGATGTGCAACTTGTGAGAAGCCACAACGACCAATCGGATATTCTTTCTATAGTTCACCGTTAGAGCCGGGGAAACTTCCCTCATAGGAGGCAGTCATGTCAAGATATACTTGCAGTATCGTCGTGGTGGCATTCGCTACCGGCTTAATGTGGGGCTGTGATGGATTGGATATAATGTCGCCGCCCACAGACACGAAGAATCCGGTTAGCAAAATGTCTGTACATCAGATGAGTACATCACATGCCGAGGTGGTGTTCACTTTGACGCGGGATGGCAAACCCATCATCGGTGCAGCCACAGCATTTACACGTCATCCAAAAGAAGTGTCAGATCCAGGCGAGTCTGTGTCTGGCAGCTTGACCGACAAGAACGGCCAGGTGGCACTCCTGCTTTTGTCAAAAGACGTATCAGGAGATTATCAGGTGCGGGCATGGGTAGGTGACGACCAGATCGGTTCGTGGTCTTTTCCTGTTCAAGCAGGCTATAAGGTGGTCGTCGATTTGCCCATAGGTGGCAATGCCCTGGTGACGGAAACATCTCCCGTCACGCCGATTCCAATAGGCCCTGTTCCATCCGGGCCGGGTGCAGCAACGCCTGGCTCAGAGCCATAGGAGTCAGAACATACGCGCGGGAATTGAAAAAATAGTTTTACATTGCAACCAATCAAGAAGTAAAAAAGGAAGAAAGATGAAAATCGTATCGTTTGAAGATGCAATCCGTCGTTACATTGTTGGCGTGTTGGAAATTACAGACTGGCGGGTAAGAGGTCCGGGTGGGGCCGCAGAGCTATTAGAGTTACCCCCATCTACGCTGTATAGCAAAATGAAGAAATTAGGCATTAAGCAAAAGACAGTACCGAACAAAAGATTGAGGTCGAACAAACAGTAAACCTCACAACCATCCCGTGTTTTGAAACTGCACCGCGTCCCCTAAAATATCTTGGGGGATAAAGTGACCGCGGTAACACAACATATTGACGCATAAGTGCAGAATTTAAGGGCCGAAACTCGGTGCAATATGTGCCTTTCTCATAACGGCCTGAACTCATATTGAAAGGAGGTGAGATTATGAAGGTAAGACCTCTGTTCGTAGTCGTTTTAAGTGCATTTGTGCTGTCTGGTTGTTATATCGCAACCATCGAAACAGGTCTTCCAGCCTCGGACACGAAAATTGTCAATAATTGGGCATCCTGTTTTGTTTACGGCCTTGTGCCACCTGAGACTGTTCTGACTGCTTCTAAATGCCCTTCTGGTGTGGCAAAAGTTGTTACGAAGCATTCCTTTTTGAATGGTCTCGTGGCAGGGCTGACACTCAGCATCTATACGCCTATGACGATTGAGGTTACCTGTGCAAGAGCTTCTGAAATGGGCCTGGTTGATCCAGATGATACCCTTATGGTGTCTCAAAAAGGGTCGTTGCAAGATTTCCAGAATGTGTTTTACGCAGCAGCAGACAAAGCTGTTCAGTCCAATATGGAAGTGTTTGTGCGTGTACCCCAACAACCTAATAGAAAAGAAAACAGATAATTCTGTCGCCTTCTCCGCGTAAAAAGAGAGAGAAAACCGAGATGCCCGAAAACTTACCAAAAGAATTGTCTTGGACAAATTTTACCGAAAAGGAAATTCTTAATATCCCTGAAGACACAGCAGGAGTTTATGCAATCGCCATAAGCGAAAATGACCCACGATGGGTATATGTAGGAGAGTCGTCAGACTTACAAGATAGGATATGGCGACATTTATTTAGAAAATCTGATCAATCTCGCTGCATACTTGAATACGCCCCAAAACGTGTTGGGTTTAAAGAAGTCAGTGGCGACCAGCCTGCAAGAGAAAAGCGCGAGGCCCAGCTAATATGGACAAAATTTCCTTATTGTAACAAGGTAATACCCGCCTCTCCTCCAGACAAACGCAGAGCCGTATGGGAAAGCCATTTGCGAAGCGTGTTGGGATTTAAAAAAACAAAGATAATATTGATGTCAGGAGAAAAGGAAAATGCTGTAACCGGCCAAAGGGACACATTGCGTGTCGGGTATCTGGTCGCCCTAACGTTGCGGGAAGGGGCTGCGCCGCTTCGGTGCTGTGTGGGCGAGATTGCGGCCATAGATGATCGGGGTTTGCGGATGACGCTCTTGGATGGGTCTTTGGACAGATTATTTATAAGCATTGACTTATTCGTGCCCTGGTCAAACATCGAGTCCTGCTTGGTTTCCGCAACAGAGAGCCATGTCTCAGATGTATTTCTTGACGAGACCGCCCCCCAATGGCAAGCACTCATGAATGACAAGCAGGAAGATAGCCAGGAGTAAAAGGGCTTTGGGATAACACACAGGAGAAGGAGACATGACGATCCGTAGCCTTTTGATGATTTGCCTGTTCCTCTTTGCCTGTTCGGGAAAGGATATATCCCCCAATCTGGCAATCAACAGATACAGATAGATGCTTCAAACGCCCTGATGGGTTCCCTTGATCAGAAGAGTGCTGAGGACATCCTCGAGATCTTCTTCTCTGGCCGTCTTGAGGATTTTGTACAGCTCTTTTTTCCTATTACTGACCTGATGGCTGGGGATACCGTTTCCATCCTGGAATTATCTCTTTCTGAAACATCACTTCAAGCTCTCATATTGATGCGCCATGAATCGCCTCCGGCACGGAATGGTGATATAGATGGTGATGTCGATTTTTCTGATTTCCTGCTCTTTACTTCTGCCTTATCGTCTTTCTGTTTATAGGCGTCATTTTATTCTTTGCCATCAGAGATTCTTGAAAGGGCGACCTGCAATACGCGCAGGGCTGAATAATGGGAATGGTCCTCCCTTCGGCCCTTAATCAAAAGGTCGTCCTCTCACCACAATCACATCTCAGAGGAATTAATTTATGGTAAAAAAATGCTTTTGGTTAGTCCTGTGCTTATTAGCTGTTGTAAATGCAAAAGAAGATACTTTTTATAGTAAATCGCTTGAAATTGATAAAGAAGTTTATATATGGGGTAGTAACAAAATAGAAGATGTTGCGCTCAAAGAAGCTGTTTGGATTACGAATCAGATGTTAAAAAACTCTCCAATCAGAGGGGATATTCTTAATAGTATAGCATCTTCAGGCACGCGACTGTTTTTAATGCACCAGTCTAAGACTGTGGACGACATACCGGAAAGAAGGCAGCATTACAACGTAAGAGATCACAAGCAATATTTTAGACCCTTGTGGAAAGGCTTATCGAGCAATAAATGGGCGTATGCTAACGAGCAAACACTTTTCTGGAATCACACGAAACCTACATGGCGGGGCAGTATTTGGGCGCATGAGTTTTCTCACGTTATACATTTTAAACATCCAGATTTTGAGAATTTTAATCGCAAATTGAGCAGTATATACCACACTGCAATGCGTAAAGGTAAGTATCTTTCTATGCCCAATACGCCAGAGTATTACGGTTCGACAAATCATATAGAGTATTGGGCGATGAGTACCGTAGCTTATTTTTGCGAAACAAATGGATCGCCGCCGTTTACGTTTATGGACGGCACGTTTAGTGTGACCCGCGAAAGTTTAAGAAACTACGACCCTGATATATATGCATTAGTTGAAGAGACATTCGGTAAAAATAACTGGTATTATACGCCTCCGCGAAACCGGCTCGGTAAAGACCATTTAATAGACTTTAATCTTGACAAGTATATAAGAACTCACGGAGACGATTTTATGGCGTTTACTTACGCTAAAAATAGATTTTTTAGATATGTATGCGATACGTCTGTTACGGAAGCGTACAACTGGAAAACAGTCTTTGCATTTTCGCCCGAACATGTTACAAATGAAACTTCGGGCTTTTTACTATCAGAAGTTATTGCTGTAAATCTGTCTAATGATTTGGTGTCCATTGGAAATAAAAGCCTGCCTACAAACGAAGTTATTAAATTCCATACAAATCGCTTGAACTTGCAGGCTGTAAACAAACAGACAGGCAAAGTGATTGCTGGATATAAAGTCTTACAAGGCAGTCAGCCAACTCGTATTTTTATCAATCGGACCGATACACAAGCTCATGAGGATGCTTGGACTTGACCCGTTTCGGTGGGTACCTTATGAGTAGTAAGAAAGGAGACCCACT
>JAPPAB010000009.1 GCA_026705765.1 Gemmatimonadota bacterium | reverse complement strand
TGTTGCCACAAAGGGCAAGGTTAAATCGAGAGACGATAGGCGCATTGGAACAACGTCTTTCTGTTTTGCAGCGGTTTATGGAGGCGCACCAGGATGCGTTGGAAGATTATCAAAGCGATGTGGGTGGTGTTGAGGGATCGAAAAGCAAAACATCTGACGCGGGATTGCAAGAGCAGATTGGGTTTCGTCAGGCTGAGATTGATCTTATGAAAGGGGAGTTTTTGCAGCAGAAGAAGCTGTTTGAGCGCGAGTTGATCAGCCGGGCGGATATGAATCGCGCGCGTGTGCAGTATTTAAGTGCTTTATCCGCACTTCCCTCGCGCATGTCGGAGATATACAAGAATGAAATGGCTGTGGCTGATCTCAAGCGTCAAATCACAGAAGCGCGTATTGCACATGAGCGCGAGGCATCGCAGATGCGACACGCTTATGAAACTGCACAGTTGCGATTGGAACAGGCACGCAAACGCATTGATCGCACCCTGGAGGCCGAGTCAGATTTGATTCTGGCACCTGAATCGGGAATTGTCACACAGGTGATGGTGAATGTAGTCGGACAGGTGATCAACAAGGGACAGCCTCTCATTGCGCTGGCACCGACCTCAGCGCCGATGGTTGCAGAAGTGATGGTGTTGAATAAAGATGTGGGCTTGATCAAGCCCGGTCAGTCGGTCAAGCTGAAATACGATGCGTATGCCTTTCAGGATTTTGGTATCAAACGCGGGTGGCTTACACACATCTCGCCCGATGCGGTGATTGATGAGAGTATTGGACCGCTATTTAAGTGCGTTGTTGAGTTGGAAGAACATACGATGCGCGTGAAAGGATCTGACAAACCTCTGATGTTCGGCATGAAAGGCACAGCGGAGATTATGACAGATCGGCAATCGGTTTTGCTGATGTTGCTTTCTCCTTTGCGACAGCTTTACGAGTCGGCAAGGTACGATGTTCAGGAGGGTGCGTTGTGATGTCAGAAGTACTAATTCAGGTCAATGATGCTGAGGTGTTATTAAGCGATATCGTGCGGCAGATGGGTGTTGCTGATGATCTGCTTTTTTTCGATGAATTTGCGCGCCGGGAATTAATCCGGCAACTCGCTCTGCGCGAGGGTGTTTGTGCAGCGCAGGAAGATATTCAGCGCAGGGTAGATGACTGGCGGTATCAACATCGCCTGGAGCGGGTGGAAGATACAGAGGCATATCTTGCAAAGCGGGGTATTACGCTTCAGGATGTAGCAGAAGATGCCGAGGTGAGGCAACTGGAGTATTTGCTGTCTGAGAAGATTGCCAAAGGACAGGTCGAATCCTATTTCGCGCAACACACACTTGAATTTGACGAGGCGGAGATTTGCTGGATTTTTCACACGGATAAGGGTGTGATTGACGAGATTGATTTGCAGATTCGAGAAGATGGTGCGGACTTTTACGCGATGGCGCGTCGGTTTTCTCAAGATACACGCACACGACCAGGTAGTGGTTTTTTGGGTCGTGTGCGGCGCAAGCAATTGCCCAAAGGAATTGCTGCGCGCGTTTTTGCTGCTTCACCGGGTGAAATTTTTGGACCGGAAAAAGTATCAAAAGGATTTGCGCTGTACCTGGTACAGCAACTCTATCCAGCAACGCTGGATAAGAGGATTAAAAAGGAGATCCGCAAACATCTGTTTAATCAGTGGTTGCAACGAGAGATACAACGGGCAGATATACAGTATCCGATTTGGCAGGCGGAAACTTCCAAAATAGGAGGAGAAGGCAGGTGAAAATTATCCTTGTTGCAGGTGCACGGCCCAATTTTATGAAATTGGAAAGTACCTCTTTAAATAAAAAAAATATAACTGATGCCCATTGTGTGGTGATTGTGACCCATCACAGCAATTGGGATTATGAATGGATAGTAAATCACGCGCGCTGTATTGTCGATACGCGCAATGCCACGCAGGCTGTATCTGGCAAGAAAGACCACGTCTTTAAACTCTGATATGGGGATAGGAGTTACCCGCTTTAGTGGATATGCTTGAAGGTTCTACTCAGGTACTCATCGTTTGGGCGATGAATTCAAATTCTGTTATTGACTAAAACGGATCATGTTTATAAAAAAACCACGTCCCTTGGGCGTGGTTTTTTGGTTTATACTGCTAATGTTTTCGACGGTGATTCCCAAAATATATATTTGACCTTACGCAGCAACGCTATATCTTGTCATCTTATGAAATCAGAATGACAGGCGCATCTATTCGTAACGTCAGTTAATGAGTCATAAGAGAACTTTATGTGAGGAGATAGTTGATGAATCCAGAATGCGATAAACAAGCGCCGTTGACCGGGATCCGCGTTGTCGATTTCGGTCATTATATTGCCGGGCCTTTGGCGGGGATGTTGCTCGCAGATCAGGGTGCTGAGGTGATTAAGGTGGATCGGCCGGGGAAATCGGATTGGGATACGCCGGCAAATGGCGTTTTTAATCGGGGCAAACAGCGCATTACCCTTGATCTGAAAAATGCAGATGATCTTGCGACTGCGGTGAAGTTAATCCGTTCGGCAGATGTGGTTATTGAAAATTTTCGCCCGGGCGTTATGCAGCGATTGGGTTTGGGAGCAGAAGAGATGACTGCGCTGAATCCGGGATTGGTTTATCTCTCTTTGCCGGGTTTTGCTTCGACGGATGAAAGAGCGTCCATTCGCGCATTTGAAGGTATTATCAGCGCGGCTATAGGTCAATATACAGATCTTCAGAGTAGAAGACCGGATTTGCCGCCTGTTTATACGCCGATGCCATTGGGTTCGACTTATGGGGCGATTCACGGTGCTATCGCTGTTACGCTTGCGCTGTATGCGCGTGAAGAGAGCGGATGTGGCGATGTGATTGAGGTTTCTCTGGTTGGTGCGGCGATGTCTGCTATGGCGGTTATTATGCTGGATGTGGCGGACAAGCCCGCGCGATATGGTCCGTCGTCTAATGCTAATCGTCGGAAGCAACGCAGTAGTGTGGGGTCGCCTTTTAGTGGTACGTTTCGGGCGGGAGATGGGCAATGGCTTTATATTATTGCGGCTGGGCATTCCCGAAATAGTCGGTCACTGGTTAAAGCGCTGGAGGTGTACGATGATTTGATCGCGGAGGGGATGGTCGATGTGCCGGTTTATGAGAATCTCCATCTGACGAATAATATTCCCGATTCATCCCATTTGTCCAGTGAATGGAATCTCAAAGCGCGCGAAAAAATTGAGAGCGTGCTGGCGAGTGAACCCGCACAACACTGGGTCGATGTTTTGACGGCTGCTGGGGTTCCGTGTACGATTCAGCGCACGGCACAGGAGTGGTTGCACAAATCCGAGACCGAAGAAGCGGCTTTGACGGTTGTGGTTGATGATCCCGAGTATGGTCCGATGCGGCAACTCGGGGTGCAGACGTGGCTTGCCAAGACTCCGGATGAATGCGCCATTCCCAGGCCGTCGAGGCCGTTAGAGGCGTATCCGCAGATGACGCAGATGAACGCAGATGGATCTTTTGCAGGAGGCGGTGAATCAAAATCCACAGAGGCTACTTCGCCAGCAAAACCCATTTTGGAAGGTATTCGCGTTCTGGATTTGTCCAATGTGCTCGCGGGACCAGCCAGTGCGCGTACGCTGGCGGAATACGGCGCAGAGGTTATTAAGATCGATCCGCCAGAACCCTATTTTGGGCCGCGCATTTCCAGTTGGTTTCCCCTGGAGGTCAGTCCCGGTAAGCGCAGTGTGATTTTGAATTTGAAAGCCGAGGCTGGCAGGGCAGCTTTTATGAAGCTGGTTGAAACAGCCGATGTTATTGTTCACAATTTCCGGCCCGGGGTTGCGCAAAGTTTGGGTATTGACTACGATGCTGTTAAGCGGTGTAAACCCGATATTGTGTATCTCAATTTGACGGCGTTTAATGGTCCGCGGCCGGGTCCGTGGATGAACCGTCCGGGTTTTGATCCTCTGCTTCAGGGATCGACGGGGATACAGATGCGCTATGGTGGCGAGGGGAATAGACCGGTGTTGCACGGTTGGGCTTCTTGTATCGATTATATTACGGGATATTCGGCTACTTATGGCGCGGTGCTGGCGTTGCTCAAGCGCAGGCGCAGTGGCGTGCCCGATGGCGGCGATTTTGTGACGACTTCGCTCGCTCAAGGGGGACAGCTCGTGCAGGCACCTTTTATGTATGCTTGCGAAGCCGGGTGCTCGGGCGATGAACCAGCGGGACAGGATGCTGTTGGTGAACACGCGCTTCACCGCATGTATCGCGCGCGCGATGGATGGGTTTTCCTGGGTGGGTTGGAGCATGAGATGGATAAATTGAGGTGTGTTGCGGGGTTGGAGAATACACCCGATGAAGATGCTGGTGAATTTTTAGAGGGTGAGATCAAAAAACGCGATGTGGCCTATTGGGTTAAGGTTTTTAACGAGGTGGGTCTGGCCGGGCATCGCATTGATTCGCTTGAGGATATTCGCGAGATGTTTTTGCACGAGGTGTGTGACGAGAATTTGGACGCCTGGGATGATGGGCGCTCCATTTCTATTGTTCGTTTTACGGATCACCCGGTTGGCAGTGCTGTCGATCTCGCGCCGCCCGCTTATGTGCGTTTAAAGAATGCGCCTGTTCAATTGCTCTACGCGTGTCCCAAACAGGGTGCGCATACGAGGGAAATTCTCGGGAAGTTGGGTTATGATGACGACTATGTTGACGGGCTGATCGCAAAGGGCATAGCGAAAGAGCAACTTCACGAGTATTATTTGCCACACGGTTAGGATTGGAGGGTTTATGCCATCAGGAGAGGCCGTTGCACAGGCGAGAGAACGGGCGATTCCCGTGCTGGATGCGTGGATGGCCGGTTTTAATGCGCTGGATCTGCAGGCGTGGAAGGCGACGATGCATTTTCCACATTTTCGTCTGGCTTCGGGAATTATGCACCGATGGGAAGACGCGGATATGGACGATACATTTATCGCGCGTGTGAGGACGAGATTGGGCAGTATCGGCTGGCACTATAGTGTTTGGACCCGGCGCGAGATCGTCCATTGTTCGGATGAGAAGATTCACGTTGATACGCAATTTACCCGCTACCGCGAAGACAGTTCGGTGATTGCGGCTCACGATTCTCTTTATGTTCTTACGTATGAGGATGGCAGGTGGGGTATCAAATTGCGCTCCAGTTTTGCCAGATAGCAGCTATGAGTTATCAGAGAGAGTTTGAAAGCCGGCTGAATGTTGGCGTTGTTGGCATCGGGTCACATTGCTACAGGAATATCCTGCCCGCGATGCATTATCTTCCGGTGAGGCTTAAGGCTTTTTGCGATTTGAGGCTGGATCTCGCGAAGGCGACTGCAGAGGAATACGGCGTGGATGCTTGCTATGCCAGCACTGCGGATATGTACGCGGGTGAAGATCTGGATTGCGTTTTTATCTGTGTGTCTCCAGAAGCACATCCAGAACTGGCGTGCGAGGCGCTGGATGCCGGGCTGCATGTGTGGATGGAGAAGCCGCCTGCTACACTGGCTTCTGAAGTGGAAACTATGATGCGCCATCGCGGGGATCGCGTGGTTGTTGTGGGGTTCAAGAAGGCATTTATGCCGGCGACCCGGAAGGTGATTGAGTTGATGGGGACAGAGGATTGCGGTCCGCTCAGGGGACTTTCCGCAGAGTATCCGATGACGATTCCCGAGGATGGAGAGCAGGTGCTCAGAGCGCGCGAAGCGCCCAACTGGCTGAAGAATGGCTGCCATCCGCTTTCGCTGTTGCTCGCTGTTGGAGGAGATGTTTCGGCTGTGACTATGCACAGAAGCGATCACGGCACTGGTGTGTGTATTCTCGAATTTGCGAGTGGTGTCGTGGGGTCTTTTAATCTGGTTTCTGCGCGTCGTGGATGCGAGCGGTATGCATTTTGGGGGCAGCAGCATGTGGCGATTGACAAAGATCTTCGCGTGACTCTGGAACGCGGTATTCCTTTTAATTATTCAAGTACGAGAAGTTATATTCCCACGGGTTTGGATTCTGGCACGGTCTCATGGGAACCTCAGGATACGCTGGGGACTCTTGAGAATAAGGCGCTTTTTACGCAGGGTTTTTACGATGAGATGCGCTATTTCTGCGATTGTGTTCTGGAGGATAGGATGGCAGAGGTCGGGTCCCTGGAGTTCGCGCTGTCTGTTATGAAGGTTTATGAGGCGGCGCTGATGTCGCGGGGACGCAGGGTCGTGATTCCGAAATGACGAATAGACGAATAGACGAATAGACGAATAGACGAATAGACGAATAGACGAAT